>NZ_JCAQIC010000002.1:0-217795 GCF_059736265.1 Natronosalvus sp. KLKA75 | reverse complement strand
ACTCCTCGCCGTTTCGTTGCGGAACTGCTGGTACGAGACTCCGTCTGACTCGGTCATCTGGCCAGGACGATTGCGAGCCGACGAACCGACAACTTCATCGGGAAGATACGGTTGTATTGGCCCCAGAGAGGCCCCATATATTCTCTCGGCGTCCGACGGGTCGACCGTAGCGGCGTCGAAGTCGAACGTCGAGAGATCTTCGAGATTCGACCGGTCTGCTCCAACAGGTCGACTGGGTGAACGACGGTTGTTCGGTGGTTTGCTCGCGCTCGGGCGGGCCTCCTGCCTCT
This sequence comes from Natronosalvus sp. KLKA75, assembly GCF_059736265.1. Classification (NCBI taxonomy): domain Archaea; kingdom Methanobacteriati; phylum Methanobacteriota; class Halobacteria; order Halobacteriales; family Natrialbaceae; genus Natronosalvus; species Natronosalvus sp. KLKA75. Next base: position 217,505 of record NZ_JCAQIC010000002.1, on the reverse strand, counting down.
ATGGCATCACCGAACGACATCAGGGTCTCTTGCTTGCCTCGATTCCAACTTCAGCCAGGTGAGCGCTCGCTCGAGGAACTCCTCGGGGCTCTCGTAGTTACCCTTTGGACCGCCGAACGGATGTCATCGACGGTTTCTGGCGGGATATCGACGACGACGCGCATCCTACGAACACTCCCTGTAGATCTCTTCGACGATCTCTTTCAACTGAGGGTCCGAGAGGTGTTCTTCGCTCGTCACCGACCACTGGTGGCTCACCGACTTGGCGGTGTCCTCGACGATGTCGGCGTCCGGCTCGGCACTAGCGATACTGCACAAGACGCGCCCAGTACGGGGTCGTCGAAGGTCCATGCGGTCGAAAATCCGGTTCGACTTGTACGCTTCCTTGAGGATCTCCTCTGTCACCGAGTAGTCGTCACCGTCCCGACTGAACTCCGCCATGAACCACAACCGCGAGAACGCGTTCGTGTACAGGTCCTGTGTGGAGCCCAAGAACTTCTCGGTCATCGACCTGTGCGTACGGTTAGCCCCATCACGCGGCCACCGGTATCGCACGAAGTCCGGCCGCCATCCGATCGCGAGATAGTGCCAGATCCGTGGATCACCCGCCTCCCGGAGCGGGATATCGATGAACTCTCGAACGGCCGGGGCCACGGCGGCATCGATTGGTTCGTCACCGCGGTCGAAGTCACTCTCTGGCCCGATGACGTAGTCGATTACCTGTCCGAGTGCGCTGAGGTTCGCGGTCAGATCAGTGTCGGTTCGATACTCGGACAGCTTCTCGTCCGAGAATTCGAAGTCGTCATCTCTCATCAGCTCCTCGGTGACGAGGAGCGAGGCGTCGTCGCTGAGTCGGTAAAGTGTGTCTTGGCTCATAGGCTGAGTTCTAGTACGCGTTCGAGGTCTTCGTGTGGTGTTCGACGTCGCTGTACCGTAGTGGCGATCTGGTTGACGGTCTCCGACAGTGTGCCGGTTTCTAACATCTCCTCGACCTCGTCTGGCGACTTCTCTTCGAACAACTCGTCGCACACTTCGGTCAACATCCGTCTCTGCCAGGGGTACTTCATCTCACTGTGGACGACGTAGAGTTCTGCAGCTTCGAGGACGAACTGCGTCATGATCTGCGTACCCAGTAGATCGACCACCAACTGGCGGACCCTCCCACGTGCGTGTTGGCCCTTGTCCTCGAAGAGTGGAGGAACGAAGCCGTGATCCGAGTTGATGTACAGTTTCGGCTTGGCTTCGTCGCTCAGATCCAGGTACCACATATTCCCGTCGTTGGCTGGGAAGGGTGCATCCGTGAACGACGTTGGAATCGTCGGCAGTTCGTTCGATCGACCGCTGGTCGGCGGGTCTACGTCTACTGTGCCAATCGGGCCGTGAGCGAGTTTTCGGCCAGCTCGTTCGGCGAACGGTGGACCGCTGTGACCTGTGGGCTGACTTCTGAGCGGTTTCGTCCGTACCAGCAGGGGAGTCAGTTCGAGACGGCCCCGGAGATCGTCGTACTTCAGTTCAACCGAGTCTGTGTACTCCCCCGGCGAGAGGGGTGCGTTCTCGATCACGCTCTCGAACCGGTGGTGGTTCGTCGGGCAGTATCCCACGACGACCAGTGCACCGTTGTGAGGGGGAGATGCGGGGAAGACTCTCTCGAGGGTACTCTTCGAGACGGATATGCTCACAGTGAGTTCACTCGTCTCCCACTCTTCGTCCTCGTCCGTGAGGTCCAATTCTATCGTATCACCGAGTGACAGTGTTGTCCCGCTGCCGAGTGTACACTCAACGTAGTCGAACTCGAGGCTCTCTCCGGCGTATCTGTAGGGACGGGTATCGACTCGTTTGCTCCCACGGTCGCTGCTCATGCCGAACCACCACCCGTCAGGTCGTACTGGAAGTCCAACCGTGTTCGCCCGGCCAGGATTTCGTCACCGACAGAGTCCGAAGACAGTTCGAACCTCGCACTCGTCGTATCCTGGTCGAACTCGAACGTGATCTCACCGTCGTCCACACTCCTCCCCTCCTGTTGCGGTGAGCTACCGTCCGCGACGTCGATCTGGTCTATCGTCTTGTTCGATCCGTCGACTTCGTCGATCGAGACCGTCACGCTCCACGGGCCAGACGGGGCAGTGTCGAGTTCCAGCTCACCCTCGTACTGGTGGGCCCCATCGAACCAGCTGTCGACCCACACGACGTCGAACGGTAACGAGCCACCACCACCACCACCGCCTCCGCCTCCTTCTCTAGTAGAGCCGTGTTCGTCTTCGAAGAACGGGAACTCCGACCCTAAGGTGCCGACGCGTTCGTCGTCGTCTGTCTTCGCTGCGCCCAGAATTTGCTGGAGTGTCCGTTTGACGTCGGTCTTCAGGAACGAGACGATCCGCTGTGACGGATTGTCGTCCTCGTATGCGTTCGCCAACTTCTGCGTGGGTTTCTCCCACGTGTCGTGTGCCTCCGGTTCGGCATCGCGGAAGAAGGACTCGATGGCTCGGTCTGCAGCGTCGGGCAGGTCGTCCGCTTCCAGACCTACCTCGTGTTTGGCCCCTCCTGCGAGTAGAAGAGCGTGGAAGTCCTTTCCGGTCGTCCGGGAGACGGAGCCGTAGTTCCGATACTTCACTACGTGTCGTGCCCCGCGGAACATCGCGACTTTGTTTCGGTGCTTGCTGAGGTCGGTGTCGTCGTCGGCCAGCCTGACGACTAGCACGCTCTCCCGTTGTGCCAGGCTCAGATTCCGTCGGTGGCACCTCGAACTCCACCGTCTCTACGGCAACGGTCCCCGGTTCCCCGAAATCGGGGTCCGGGTTCTCCCGGGACTCGTACCCTTTCACGTACGGGGCAGCCCTGTCGACACCCTCGGGTTCGACAGTGCGGGGAGACGTGTCGCTCGGACCTTGCACGGTGACGTCGATTCCGTCGTCGACGATGAGCGGCCAGTAGTACCTCGCCGCGGCCTCGTAGAGCCCGTCGACGATCTCTTCCGGGTCTCTCGTCGCTCGCGTCGGCTCTCTGAACCCGACGATGAGGGCCGTTGTTCCGCGTTCGTCGGGACGGTCGACACGAAGCGTCTCGGCCAGGCCATCGGGAATCTTATTCATCGCGACCGGTCGGTCGTGACCACTGTCGTGGATACCGATCCACCCACCACCCTTGTACTCCTGGCCGCCCAGTTCGTGATCGGGGAGATCCAGCCGTCCGACGAGTTTCGGGTCGTCGCCTTCTGGTTGGCTGTGGAACAGGACCAATTTGAACCCGGAGAAGGCCCACAGTACCGAGGCGCCTACTCCGTGGACGCCACCGCCCTGTTTCTTGGTCGAGTCCCCGAAGTCCTTGACTAGTGATGCGTAGTTCGTCCCACGACTATCCTCGTTCCCTTCGAGCCCGACGGCGTTCACGTCTTCTACGCCGAGGATCCACAGTTTACCCCCGTCAATTTGGTCGATCATCTTCTGGACGCCCAGTTTCTCGTCGTCATCTGCTACTGCCTCGAGGTGGGGTTTGAGAGTGGGCCAGTCGATCGCGTCTTTGAAGTCGTCCAGCTCCCCTCCCTCCTCCAGTATCTCGAGGAAGAAGTTGATCCCTGGCTTCTCTCCGTCTTGTCGTGCGTCGTAGACGTTTTGGATTAATTCGCGGGGGAGTGTCTCGAGCACCGAATCCAACGCGAAGTCGGTCTGAGGCAACCCGACGAACGAGTCCTCGGACTTCAGCTCTTTGAACGCCGCGTGTAGTTGTCCTGTTCCCATGTGTATGTGCGTGTTCTATGTGTATGGGGGGCGAATATATAAGGTTTTCTTCAGTGGCGCACGCTAACCGATTCGGCCATCAGGTCGGACAACGTTGGGATAAACGCCACCTAATCTACTAGCTTCCGGCGCTCATCACCCAACTCGTGCGAAGATGGTATTTACTTCTCGCACGCTCGTTCCTGTGTGTGATGTGTGTATGGATACGACCGCGTGTGCATAGGGTTACAGAACATCGAGGAGAAAGCCAACGACTGAAGTCGTGTGGAGGATGTCAAGGTGTAACCGTCGTACGATCCACGTGGTTCCCTCCTGGTCGACGTACCGTCGTCAGTCGTCAACGATGAGCTCTCCGTCACCCACGTTCTCGTCACGGTTCCGCCCTCGCCCCGGTGTCGAAGAGCGAGTTTTTTGGACGAATTCCCGTACCCTGTTCGAGGGCGCCCTAATCTCCTATGCAGGACCGACGATCGAAGTTCGAGGCGTTTCGACGCCCACCTTCTCGCAGATACTCCTTCCGGCTAACTCGGCGAGTCGAGGTGGGACTGCGTTCCCGATCAGCCGACCGAGATTATTGATCCCCACGTCGTCCCACTCGTCGTAAAAGTCGTAGTCCTGAGGGAACGTCTGTAGGAGGGCACCCTCGAGGATGGAGAGCGCGCGATCCTGATCGGTGTCGTAGTGGCCGAAGCGGCCGCTCCCGTAGTTGTAGAACTGCGTGGTGATCGTCGGAGCTGGTTCGTCTGGTCGCAGTCGACTGTAAGGTGTCTTGTACGACCGACCGCTATCTCGTTTGTGGCAGTCCGCGAGTAGGTGATCGAGACCGTTCTCTTCCCAAACACTCCAGTCTTGGCCGGGTTCTATGTTTCGTATTCGCTCGAGGTTCGTGTCTGATAGATCTCGAGCCCTGTGTAGCTCTAACTCAGGATGAGCCTCGCCTGCATCGATCGGAGGGAGGTGACCGATCGTTTCACGTACCGTTGGATATTCATCCTCGTCTTCGTATATCGGACTCGGTAGTTCGATCGCCCCCTCTTTCGACGCAATGAGTACCCACCGCTTCCGTTTCTGTGGGATCCCGTACTCTGGACAGTAGACGTTCTTGTTCTGATCGGAGTTCAGTGCGTACCCCAATTCCTCGAGACGTTCTTCGAATTCTTCGTAGATCCCGTCGTTGCGTACCTGCAGCACGTTCTCGGTGACGAGGACGTCCGGTTCGACGTACTCCACGATCTTCTGTACCGAGTTGAGAAGGCCCCACTTGTCGTGGTCCTCTCGGCCACCGGCTCTCGAGTGTCCCATCGTAGAGTACGGCTGGCACGGGGCACAAGCAGCCAGTACGGTCAAGTCGGACTGGAAAGGGTACATTCTCGCGACTCGCTCGGGATTGTGTGCAAGTGCCTCGACGTCTGCATCTACGAACTCTGCGTTAGTATTCTCCGTATAAGGATAGCGACCCGCTCGCGCGTTATCGATGCCTGTCGTTACGTCGATTCCGGCGCGTTCGAGACCATGTGTCATACCACCAGCACCACAGAAGAGATCGACTGCGGATATATTCATAGCAGCCACTTTCGCCAGGAGCTACATTAAGGTAGTGACAACGGAGACGAGTGGACGATAGTGGGAAGTATCATATGGCTCGAGGCTACAACTCACGAGATAGATTCAGACGGCTACTTCGAATACACATATATGACAACAGTGAAAAATGTTCCTGACACCGTTTCTGAGTGGTTCTTCTTCAGTGGTGGACCAGGTGCGCCGCGGTACGGTGACGACCCGACGAAACACGCTGTGGACCACGACACGGAGAGTTTCGTCAGGGAAGTGATCCAGAACGCCAACGACCAGCGACTCGACAACGACGAGCCTGTCGAGATCCGATTTCGCTTTCTCACTCTCACCGGAGATGAACGCGAAGGTTTTCTGAAAAGGATCGGTTGGGAGACGGGTCTGCGTGACCGTCTCCAGACCGTCTCGGATAGAGATACAGGGAGAGGTTACGATCGATTTCTGGAACGACTCGCCGATTCCGACGCCGAACTCCGTTTACTGGTGATCGAAGACCGAAATACGACTGGCCTCACGGGACGATGGTCCGAGGACTCGAATTACGCCGCGCTCGTGCGTGACGAGCTCTACAGTAGCAAGCAGGGAGATACTGCTGGTGGGTCGTACGGACTCGGTAAATCTGTCTTGTGGACGTTCTCCGGTGCTTCGACAGTACTGTTCAACTCGTCACCAGTCACCACTCCCGACGAAGTGGTCCCGCCCCGATTCGTAGGCCGAACGAAACTCCCGACCCACGAACTCGGAGACGTGACCTACCAGGGCGCGGGATGGTTCTGCAATCCACTGGAAACTGACGAGGGGATCCGTCCTGCGTCGATCTGGGGAGCGGACGCAGTGAATCTGGCTAATCGACTCTACCTGGAGCGGCCAGAGGGGAGCGGCACCAGTATCATGGTCGTCGGGTACCGGGATCCGACCCGGGACACCAGACCGGAGATCGAAGATCTGGCAGACGAGTTCGTAGAGGCCGCAGTCAAGTACTTCTGGCCGGCAATGCAGAGAGGAGATCTGCGTGTCACGATCGAGACGCCGGAAGACGAGTTCGAGGCGAGTGTCGAGAACGTACCCGCTATCCAACCCTTCGTGGAGTGCTTCGAGCAGAGGAACGAGGGCCAGGGTACCTTGGACCAACCCGGAGACGTCGCCGGTGTAGACGTCCCGATGAACCTTCCAGCTCGAGCAGACGAGACCGAGACTCCGGACGGGAGTGTCAGACTCGCAGCCCGTCTCGCCTCACCTGCCGACGACGGCACCTATCTCAACAAAGTCGCTCTCTTTCGGGGAGCGGGAATGGTCGTCAAATATCACGACCAAAGCCGTGTTGCATTCGGAGATCGAGACTTCCACGCCGTACTCGCGTGTGGTGAGGCACGACACGACGGTTTATCGACGAGAGCAGACCAGGAGATCGACCGTTTCCTCCGCTACGCAGAACCACCCGAACACGACGAGTGGATCTCCACCGAAAACCTACGCGAAAAGTACAGGCGAGGGTTCCGAACAGCACTGGACGACATGTTCGGTACGCTCCGTGATGGGCTTCGACACCTGATCGCTCGGAGCGACGGTAGTGGGGAGTCACTCTCTCGACGAGTGCGCAAACGATTTCCTATCCACGACGTCAGGAACCACCGCCGATCCGTCAGCGAGCCCACTACAGTCTTCGACATCGACAGCACCTCGTCGTTCGAGGACGGCCGGTGGACCTTCGAGGGCCGAATCGAGGTCACCGAAGACGAGTTCGAAGGGTGGAGTGTCGACATCTCGATGAAAGGGGTCGGTGAAGACGGCGGGACCTACGGGCAGGTGCCGATCGAATCGGTCTGGACGTCCGACGACGCCGTCACGAAAGAGTACGAAGATGGAATTGCCAGACTCGTAGCAGAGAACGGGGCTGCAGAGATCGACTTCGAGGGCGAATCTTACCCGGTCGGGGACGGAGACTCTTCGACAGTTACGGTGGGAGAAACGCGGTTAGACATTCGAGCCGAACTAAGAACTCGGAGAGGTGAGTGACCGTGGAGCGATTGTCACAACGTTACCGTACGACTTCACTCCCCCACGCCTATCTCGGCAACGGGTTGAGTTTCGAACTCGACGAATACTCGATTGACGGGAGTGAAAAACGGTCCTTGGCTCAAGGCAGGTCAGACGACGATCCCGATTCCACCGGACGAAGACCGAGACGAGTGGGAGACGGTAGAACTGTTCGGTTCAGTGGAGCTGACGGAGTCTACCGTCGAGAGCCTCTTTCCACCGGATGAGAGATCTGCGCCGCCTGCGAGGCTGTTCGTGGTGATCCAGTGCCACGAGACGATTTACCGCGACAAAGTAGTGGTACGAGAACCACCAGTAGAGCCACAGAGCTACGGTTTCGGGATCGAACTCGACCGTGACGAATTCCGGGACAAGGTGGAACTCCGGCCACATCTCGTACGGACAGAGTCGACGGATCACGACGGGAAGTACGCGACAGAAGAGCATCTACGCGTGGCGAGTGGAAAGACGTTCACTGCGTTGGTGGACCCCATTGAAGACGAGGGAGAAGCGTGGATCGACGGTGAAGAGGTCAGTTTCTCTCAGACACCTCACCTCCCCGATGGTGAGAAAATCTACTACCTCGACTTCCGAAACGAAGCACGGCCGAAACTGTGGCTCAACACGGACTACCCTCGTATCACGGACATCCTCCAATCGGAGGGGTCCGTCGGCGCAGAACCTCGTATGCGAGACGTGCTTCTGGACCAGATCGCTAACCCCGTGTGGACCCAACTCATATTACGCGCAGGGTGTGCAGTCGACGACAGCGGAGAGGTAGAACATCAGTGGCAACAGACCGTCCTCGAGTCGTTCGCCCGTGATATTTACGAGACCGACGATACCACGGAAGCAGCACTCGCGCTCCGCCGGGACGTTCGTGATCCGGACTCGCTCCCAGAAGTGATGTCACGTATCGACCGTGAACTGCAAGATTACCTCGAACCAAGGACTCAACTGATCAATCTCATGGAAGAGGGCCTCAAGATCTAAAATGACCGATCGTATACTCCACCGGTTGACCGAGGACGGACGGCGCCAGTAGGCGAGCCGTTCTTGAGAGGCGAAGAAGAGATCGACGAGGAAGAGCTCTCGGGGTACGTCGAGCCGATGCCGGGAGAACCGACCGCCGACTTAGATACTCTCGACGAGAAGGTCGAGACTGTCGTCGACGAACACTCCCGGTTCGACACTTCGATGGACAAAGCACTCGCAGAGGACATTCACCGGTGTCAGATTTGAGCTATCGAACCGCGGGTGATCCGGGTCTCTGGCACTGGCTGGCAATCTGCCAGCACCCCGAGTTCGTTTGGCAGCGGTGGGAGTACCGTTCGGAGAAGGCGATGCGGGAGAAGTTCCTAGGCGCGGGGTCGGACCTATATTCGAACGCGTTGCATCGACTGTGGTGGATCGCCGAACTCACCTACGACGAGGAGACAGACGATTACTCGCTGACGGAGAGCGTCTTCTCCAACCAGACGATCGTCAACAAGGTGTTCGACAGGTGGTTCGCTCGGTACGACCCCGCAGTTGTAGCAGTCTGTGAGGTGCTCAAGGACGAGCCATCTTCAGTAATCGACGAGGCGACCAATCAGTTCAATCACTCGCTGACGAGTGTGCAACTCGAGGGACTGACTCAGGCCGACGTCGAGCAGATGATGCGTGAGATCGTCTGGGACGTGCGGTAGGGTTCGAGATAGGCAACCCGATTGGCGCCGCTCGAGGTGGCTACTCGCCCTCGGTGCTCGAACGGTAGTACGAACAGTACTCGTTCGCGAAACAACTTGCACAACGTGGTGAACGCTTCGTACAGACGAGAGCTCCGAAGTCGAGCAGTGCGAGGTTGTAGGTGCGAGCGACACTCCCGTCTTCGGGCAGCATCTCGGTAGCGAATTCCCGTCGCTCGCTCTCTTTCTCCGGGAACTCTTCTCTGAAGACTCTATCGTAGACCCTCACTACGTTCCGGTCCGCGATCACACGTGGTTGATCCAGAGCGAAACAGAGCGTCGCATTCGCGACGTAGGGGCCAACTCGAGGGAGCTCCAGTAACTCGTCTTCGTCTGCCGGGAGTGTGTCTACTCGATCGGCTATCCTTGTGAGTGCCTCGGCGCGCATCCGCTGAAATCCCAAAGGTTCAATTACCTCCTCTATCTCGTCTTGAGGGGCTTCTTCCAGTCTCTCGATAGTAGGGTACTTCGAGAGAAAATCGGGATAGACACTCCTTACGTTCTCGGCTGGTGTCTGCGTGAGAAAGAACTCGGCAACGAACACCTCGTACAGAGTCCTATCTGGTTCCCGCCACGGAAAATCACGGAGGTTGTCCTCGGCCCACTGTAGGATCCCCTGCCGAAAGCGTTCACGAGTCGGATCAGCCACAACTCAAATTCAGATTGGAACCCTATTGAATTTGTCTCTGCATTGTAGGCTACCGCAATTATCGAGAATCAGCCCTACGCTACGTACAACAACCGCTTGTGTTAGAAGCCACACTATGCACGATATCGAGAGTGCTGGACGCCCGCCGTGTACACAGGACGGATATCAGCGAGGATGATTTCGAGAAACGTGTTGTTGGCGGCGGTAGCATTAACTCCTGACCGGCAGATTCGTAAGAACGATGAGTGGGAGCGACATTGAAAATCACATGTCTGTTGAGGATCCCGACGTATTTGCTGTCGATCTCTTCTGCGGTGCTGGGGGATTCACCGAGGGTCTCGAACGAGCCGGCATCGACGTTGTCGCAGGTGTCGACGTTGATCCAGACTGTGAGGCCCCGTACGAAGCTAACCACGACGCAGAATTCTATCACAAGGACCTGAAGCAGGTCGCACGCGACGAACCTGGGTGGGTCGGTGAGTTGTTCGACGAGTCTGCGGACGTTCACGTCATCGCCGGTGGACCACCGTGTCAACCCTACTCGACTCTCGTCGATTCGGAGGTTCCCCACGAGAAGGCGGGTCTCGTCACCGCATTCGCCGAAATCGTGAACGAGGTGCAACCGGACATCGTCGCCATGGAGAACGTTTATGGCGTTCGAGACGACGGCGAGTACCACGACCTCGTCGATACGCTCGAGAACGCTGGCTACTACTTCAACGAGATCGACGAACGAGGTGTCTATTGTCCGGAATATGGAATCCCACAACAACGAAAACGGTGGATAACGCTCGCATCGAGAGCGGGCCCTATCGAACTCAATCCGCCAAAGAGAGCTAACGTCGATCCGGAGTCTGACCTTACGGTAGCAGATCGTATAGACCATCTCCCGCCGATCGAAGCCGGTGAACAGCACGAAGACGATCCGTTACACAGAGCTCGCAATTTGGAGGAGAAGAACATCGAACGAATCGAGATCTCGAAGCCCGGTGGCGATTGGACGGACTGGGAGGCCCAGGGACGGGGAGACCTAGTAGCCGATTGCCACCAAAAGGACAGTGGGATCACGTACAAGGCACCGTACAGTCGCATGGAAGGTGACGAGCCAGCACCGACGATCACCACGCAGTTCTACAACTACGGGAGCGGCCGCTTCGGCCACTACGACACCGATCAAGATCGTGCCCTAAGTATTCGTGAGGGCGCGATTCTACAGACGTTCCCAGACGATTACCAGTTCTTGAACGGGAAAGATGCTGACGAGATTGGTCTCAACAAACTCGGTCAGTGGATCGGGAACGCCGTACCGCCGAAACTTGCGGAGGTTGTGGGTGGGAGTATCCTCCGACACGCGAAAGGCGAACGACAGATGACAGTATCGGAATACGTGGATTGATCGTCTCCTGACCGTTTTATCGGAGACGGTGGAGTCGAGAAACTGCTGGATTTGCTAGACCGAAAACACGGGTTGCTCCTCCTCGAGCATCACCTCGCGGACGTCATCGCCCGGGTTGAGATCGGGCGACCAGATCCTTGTATGCGCTCGTAGCTACAGCCAGCTTAGTCAGTGACGCCTTGGATGCCGGCCATGCCCCATCGTTGCGGTCGTCGACGGAACCACTTCCACTGGGTTCGTCTATAACCAGCGGCCAGGCTTACGTCACGACCATCCACGCCAGCCTTCAACCCCACCAAGGGTACATCTGAAACTACAGTCGGTACATGAGCACGAACGCCGCGATAGGGCTTCAACCTCACGTGGGGTTCGTCTGGAACACGAGCATGTGTGAGTTGCGCCGAGTAGAGGTAACCTAGGAAATGTCGCTAGGCGAGAAATCTTCTTCGAACAGCTCTTCAATAGGCGTTTTCCCCTCCATCTTCTCAGCATCGTAGTACTCGATTCGCTCGCGCTCGTGGCGGGGTATGGGCTCGCCGTCGTCATCGAGGAAGTGGAGACTCTGTTTCGAAGAGATCACTGCAAACGGATCGATAGACTTGTCCTCCTCGTAGGGGACAAGATCGGTGAACGTTTTCTCCAGGAACGTCTCGTCAAGTGGTGCGTCGACTTCACGCGTGATCAGTCCACCGAATGCGACGATACTCCGGTGACTCTCGAACTCCTCGTGGTAGCTCGCAACAGTTGCTGCGATTGCCAGCGACATCGCGATCTCTGTCAACTCACCCACAGTGAAGCGCATCGTGTGCGCTGGATTGCTGTCCAGGTGCCTGCGCTCAATCTCAAGTCGCGCAGCGGAATCGTATTCCTCGATCTCGTGAAGAAGCGGGATGATCTCTGCGAACTCGTCGGCACCGAATAACACATCCTCTGGGTCGATGTGTGGAGGGAGGTCGCTTGGATCGGCATTGAACGCAGTGATCTCGACGATGACGTAACTAGAGTCCGTCTCGGTTCCAAAATCCGTTACTGTGAGTTGGGGGCGCGACATAGTATACCGCACGGATATACTGTTCAAAAACTTACTGGAAGTGACCACAAACTGAGGGCGGGCCCAGCCGCTCTTCTGGCCGTACATCACCTTAAGCACCCTTCTCGGTGTGCTGGATACGAGCCCAACGCTCGTCATCGTTGTTGCGGGTGCCACTTCAACCTCACGAGAGTTCGTCTGGAACCAAGAGCTCGGAGACCGTGTCGAGATCCATCACGTGGCTTCAACCCCACGAGGGTGCATCTGGAACGAATCTACCTCCGCCGAACTCGGGCTGGCCCAGGCTTCAACTCCCCGAGGGTGCATCTGGAACTTACTTCAACGCCAAGTGACTCAACGGCTCGACGATTGGTTTGTGGAGACCCGATATTTTGTGCCAGCAATCGAGTAACGTACTTTGAAGTACGATACTTTAGAGTATGATTATGAGAAGTACTATATTCGAGGATACGGTATTGGAGACTATGCCTGGGTTCGTGAACCGAACGGAGGAACTCTCGCGCCTTCACAACCTCTACGAGTCGGATGAGGCGGAGTTGGCAGTGATTTTCGGGCGACGACGACTCGGGAAAACCGAACTCGTCAAGCAGTCTCTCAAAGGATGCGACGAGGCCATCGTCTATCAGGCGAAGCAAAAAACGAGTGCGTTACAGCTCCAGCAGTTCGTTGAGGTCGCTTCGGACGTGGACCCAGGGATTACGCGGATCCGCGAAGAGTGGGAGTCTATCCTCGGGTATCTCGCAGATCAGGACGCGATCGTCGTCCTCGACGAGTTTCCGTATTTGGTTGAACAAGACGAAAGCCTCCCCTCCGTTCTGCAAGCGATGTTCGATCACGAACTCGACGACTCCAGTGCGACGTTCGTCATCGTCGGTTCGTCGATCAGTATGATGGAGGAAGCCGCGCTGCTGGGAAACAGTCCACTTTACGGTCGTTCGTCACTAAAACTAGATGTTAGACAGCTTCCGTTCGATGCGGCGATGGAGTTCTTCTCGGGGAGCTACACCGCTAACGAGCAGGTGTTCACCTGGGGCGTCTTCGGTGGCGTTCCGTACTATCTCGAAGAAGTGGATCCGACGGGGAGCCTCGGAGAGAACATTCAACGGACGATCCTCTCCCGGCACGGGACGCTGCACGACGAACCGGACTACGTTCTCCGAATGGAACTCACGGAGCCGACACGATACTTTTCAATTCTGGAAGCGATCGCAGGCGGAAGTACGAGTCGAAACGAGATCTCTGGAGCGACGGGTATCGATTACAATCAACTATCAAAATATTTGAATCGACTTTCTCGGTTGCGACTGGTCGAGCAACACGTTCCGATTACCGAACGAAAGGAGCGGACCAAGCGAAGCCGCTATCGCATCCGTGACCAGTTCTTCCGATTCTGGTTCCACTTCGTCTACGGGAGCGGTGACAGGTACGAGGATTTCGGAGACGACGCGTACGAGATGCTCATCGAACCGGAACTGGCGAATTTCGTAAGCGACTCGTTCGAAGATCTCTGCGGTTCCGCTCTTCGAACGCTGTATCAAGAGTATACGATCACGGACGTCGGTCAGTGGTGGTATCAGGAGCACGAGGTCGACGTCGTGGGTCTGACGAACGAGGACGCGTTGATCGCTGGAGAGTGCAAATTCCAGCGGTCACCGTTGGATTACGACGCGTTCTCGAAGCTTCGAACTCACGTGGATGAACTTCGATGGGCGCCATCCGGTGGTGGAGAACGGAAGCACGAATACGCGTTGTTCTCTCGAAGCGGCTTTACCCAGACCGTAGAGGACGCTGCCGAGGAACGAGACGATCTGCGGTTGTTCACCGTGGACGAAGTCGTAACAGCGCTGAAATCATAGCTGCATGCCGCTGCATTCGTGCCTCTACGAGGCAATAATCTCTAAATACCTTCGTCGTGATTCCGTTTTCGTGTTTTTGCTCTACTGGCGCAGTGAATTTCGAGGACTCGGGTACTGAGTGCGTGGTTGAGTCACACCATCTTCCGGAGACGGCTGACTTTCTAAGTATGATGGAGGGACCAGGGACTCGTATGTGCGATGGTGGCGGCAACGAAATTGTCGATATCCTACTGGAGTGGTACGCTGACAATGGACGCCACGATCTCCCGTGGCGTGATCCGAATACATGCTCCAACAGACGACCGTGGAACAAGTTCTCGGCGTTTATCCCGCCCGACTAACCAGCTGGGCTCCCCGAGTCAGCTGCTCGGGAGTGGCAACACTGTTTAACAGCGCAAGAACCTGTGCAATTCCTCACGTCTATTCGATAGCTACGCCCATGAAGGTTCGATATCGACCCTTTTCAGGTGAGAAGAACTACGAGCCGACGGAGATGTGACCCAAAACTAGCCCATCCTCCGAAACTCTGTGAATTCGATCGGGATGGAAAGCATATCGCGTCATAGAGTTTATTACCCGAACACACTATCTCCGCCGTTTTGGCGTGGGTTTAGCAGACTCTGCCAGTCAGCCGAACCCACAAATTAATAAGAGATTCAACTAATACGCTAAGCAAGCTGAAAATGTCACTCTTAGAATCGCACTACCGGACCGCGAGAAGGCTTCTGCCAATTTCTTCTTCAGTACGGTCACGAGCAGTCGACACTCACAGAGAACGCTCCAATGAGCCAATTAGATGCCGATCAGGAGAGGGAGACCGATGTGGTTCGGGCACCTTCATTCGACGACATTCGATGGACGTCGTGTTCGCTCAAGGACTTCACAGACCTGTACTGGGAGGAGATCGCCCCATGCCTCGAGGCAGAGGGGATCGATCCGACGTGCGAGAAGCCGGCCCATAAGTGGTTTCGGGATCACGACGCACGGGCGTTCCTCGCAGCTCTCCGACGCCATCACGACCGTTCCTTCGGGGAGTTCTGGAAAGAGGATCTCGGGCTTGGTAATGATGACGAGGGCTACTCGTGGGCAACCGCAGACGAAGCAACAATCGACGCTCTCGAAGAGTTCCTCGACCGCCGAAAATCCCGATACAGTCTGGCGGAGTCATCCGTCGACGCGCTCCGAACGCGGCTGAACCTCTACGTCCGTGCCTACAGGAAAGCGAACGACACAGACGACCTACTCACACCGATTCAACGGGATCGAGAGACACCAGCCTACGAAGCCGTTGACGCGTGTTATGCAGCGTTCGACTGGTTGAACGAGGGAGCAGAACACGAATACAGCGGCCAGACCCTGCAGCGTGTGCGACGGGTCGTCGACGCCTGGTACCAGCATCTTGTGGGACGTCGGATTGCCTCGATAAATCCGGCGAGCGGTCTCTACGACGAATTCAAATGGGAAGCCGAAGAGTCCTCGACCCCAGCTCTTTCAGCAGACCATATTCGGAAACTGATGCAGGAGGCAACGTCGACGCGAGAGCAGCTGTTACTAGTGGCATTAGCGGGCTGGGGACTTCGAGCAAGCGAGGTCGCCGCACTCCATATCTCGCAGTTCCATCGTAACGTCCCTGCAGACGACGTCCCCTTCATCGCGTTCGAGAACCGCAAGAACGGACCTGGTGAAGTGTCTCTACTCTTCGGGTTAGACCTGCTCGACTCCCGAATCGATGAGCTAGCGGACGATGAGACGTGGACAGGGTACCTGTTTCCATCTTCACAGGGGAAAACACCACACGTAACGCGGGATACGATCCGGAACTGGTTCCAGACTCTTGCATCGAAGGCGGGTCTCCCTGACCGAATCGAAGAAGAACGGCCGAGTCCGCAGCTCTGTCGTCGTTTTTGGTACGATACCTATACAACGGTCCTCAAGGGCGTTCTCGAGGGTGTCGACGAAATCGCTTCAGAGCAAGGTAGTAGCGATCCTCGGGTGGTTATGCAAAATTATCTTTCCGATTCGCGGTCTCGTCAAGTGCGCAGAGAGTTCATGCAGGAACAGTTGAAGGCAGCCTTCAGAGGGAGATAATCGCTTCTGATACTCTCGACCAATAAGTCTCTGCTGGGATATTGAATTAGTGAGCTCGTGAATTGATGAATCAGTGATTCAGTGATTCAGTGATTCCTCGAACCCACGAATAGTGGAAGGTGAGTGAATGGATCGAGGACCCTCGGGAGGAGTAAATGCTATAGCAAACCCCTACTGGCCATTAGTCCATGAAGTTGTGACTCAGGGAATCAATGATTCTATGATATCTTGAATAACAGAATCATAGACTATTTGATTCCAGGATAGCTGCAGCACTATAGCAGTATCACTGAATCAATGATTCAATGAACCGATGAAGCAGTGATTAAGGGACTACATGATATCTTGAACAGCTGAATCACAGAATCACTGATTCCAAGAATCGAATAACCATTCACTGGATTCACCGAGTCCATGAATCACTGAATCAGTGACTCAACAATTCCCAGAGATCGTGAATAACTGATTCACAGAGCATCTGACTTTGAAAATCCAATAGCTTACGCCAAACTTATTGATTCCATGAATCAGTGAGATTGTGGATCGAGAAAGGCGTGGAGCCATAGATCGAGAGCTCAGCAATCTCCAGGGATACAGATCGGGGAGTAAATGAGTACGTGATGTAATGAGTTCAGGAAGCCATGGATCACTGAATCAATGAATCAGTGAGGTACGTCCAGTTCCCGAATTTACGGCATACAGCACCTGTATCCACGACATACAACAGAAGAGGCAGAGCTGAAACGTAGCGAAATGTCTGACGTGGATTTATGAGTCATTGATTCAATGATCCAATCATGTCCGAATTACCTCGCGGATGGGGTGTTACGCCATCGACTGGCATCCCGACGATTGCCTTCGGGAATCAGAAAGGTGGAACCGGAAAAACAACGGCGACGATTAACAGCGCAGCGGCGCTGGGCACTCGTGGCCACGATGTCCTTGCAATCGATATGGACCCACAGGCCGACATGACGAAGGGACTTGGGTTGGGGCCGGGCGACGAGAACGACCCCTCGAGTCCGAAGAATGACCTTCCAAACACGCTTGTTACCGATGATTCGAACCTCCTGGACGTTCTCGTCGACAATCCGCGTACGCACGATACGAGCCTTTCAGAGATCGTGATTGAAGCCGACGAGTACGACCACCTGAACTTCGACCTCGTTCCGAGCCACAAGGACATGGGTCTTGCTCGAGATTGGATGGACGATGCGAACGCCCGTCTCTCATTGAAACTCGCCCTCGAGGGACTGGTTGAGGACGGATTCGATTACGATTACATCCTCATCGACTGTCCGCCTGACCTCTCGGTCTTGACGGACGCAGCGTTCATCGCAGCGCAAAACGTCTTCCTGGCTGCACAGACCCAGGCTACGTCACGTGATGCCCTAGACGACCTGTGGGATCAACTGGAATCGATAGAGGACAACCAGCAAATAGAGATCGCAATCGTCGGACTTCTGGCGAATATGTACCGGGACGACGGTCAGTCACAGAAATTCCTGGATGAATTCGACGAGTCCTTCGCATCGATGGCCCCGGTTTTCAAACTCCCGATGCGAGTGGCAATCCAGCGCGCCTGGGACAATGGGCAAGATATTTTCGAATGGGAGGACGCGAACGACCAACAGGTAGAGCGCGACCTCTTCGTAGAGGTTGCAGAGACCATGGAACGGGCATTTGACAAACCGCAGGTGGAGGTGTAAATATGCCTCGAGGAATGGATGAGCGATTCGAGGATCCATCAGATGAAGAAGATGATGGTGTTACTGAGGAAGAGACCACGAGGACGTCGGAATCAGAAGGACAAGAGCGCGAAGTAATTGCGGCATCCGAACAAGAATCGAAGCAGGAGGAGACCGCTTCCACGGCAAAGACAGACTCCTCAGCAAGTGAGATAGAAGAAACAGACGACGAACCGCTGAACATCCGCAAGGATTGGGATTCAGCCACGATCTATGTTGAACCTGAGCAAAGCGAGGACATCGAGATCACGTTCACCCGCCTGAAAAAGCAGCTCAAGCGAGAGGACATCACTCTGGAGAAGAACAAACACTTCTACCGCGGCGTCTTCGAAGTGGCATTCGGCGAGCATCGAGACGAAACGAAGGAAAAAATACGCGAACTCGCGAAGCAAGACGTCGATCAGTGAATCAATGATTCGTTGAATTTTGAGTGCCATATTGATGCAGCGTCGGCTAAAAATCCCCAACATACCCTTTCCTATCCCTTTGGAGGAGATAAACCGTAATTCACTATACTATCGAGCCGTTCGCTGAACGAAACCGACTTCTGAGATGATACGGCTTAAAGAGAACTCGAAGAAAGTCTGTGTAGCCGTAGGCTGCAATTGATTATAAGTCCACTGCCAAAACTGAGGAAGCCAAGTCGAAGATGTTCATCGCGGCTACTTGGCGTTGACAATCTCAATGCGGCCAGGTTCACGGTGTCCTTGACCTTTCGCCCCGCTGGAGCACGTGGCCGACTCGTCCATCCTGACGAGGATGTCACTGATGAACTCATCTCTTTGAACGAACTGATGAAGTCACTAACACGAAAATAACCCACTGGTATCGAACATTACTGGAATTGCTCGATCAGTGCGGGGACCACGTCGAAGAGGTCGTCGTGAATCGCGTAATCGGCGATGTCCATGATCGGCGCGTTCGGGTCCGTGTTGATCGCCACGATGGTATCGGAGCCCTTCATCCCGGCGACGTGCTGCACCGCCCCGGAGATGCCGATGGCGATGTAGACGTCGGGCGTGACGACCTTCCCGGACTGGCCGACCTGGCGGTTGGCGGGCAGCCAGCCCGCGTCGACGATCGGTCGCGACGACGAGAGCGTCGCGTCGAGCGCCTCCACCAGCTCGCGGATCAGGTCCAGGTTCTCCTCCTCCTCGATCCCGCGGCCGATCGAGACCAGCAGGTCTGCCTCGCTGATGTCGACGTCGCCGCCGGCGACCTCCTCGAATCCCGTCACCGTCGAGCCGATGGCGTCCTCGTCGATGTCGGCGTCGAAGGCCTCGACGGTGGCGTCACCCGCCGCCTCGGTGGGTTCCCACTCGGCGCCGCGGATGGTGACCGCGACCTGGTCTGCGTCGACCTCGGTGGTCGTCTCGACCTTCCCGCCGTACATCTCGCGCGTGCCGACGAGCGTGTCGCCCTCGGTCGCGAGACCGACGGCGTCGGTGACGAGCGGAACGTCGAGTCGCGTGGCGACCGCGGGCGCGTAGTCCAGCCCGTTGACGCTGTTGGGCATCACCAGGTAGCCGGACTCGAGTTCGCCCGCCAGCTGGGTGACCGCCTGGGTGTAGACGTCGTGGTTGAACTCCTCGCCGTAGGCGACAGTGTGGACGGTGTCGACGCCCTCGAGGTTCAGCGCGTCGGCGAAGGTCTCGACGTCGCCGCCGACGACGGCCACGTGGAGGTCGCCGCCGGTTTCGCCGGCGAGTTCGGTGCCCGCGGTGACGACCTCGCGACTGACGTCGCGGAGGTCGCCCTGGCGGTGCTCGGCGACGGCCAGAATATCGCTCATTGGGCCACCCCCTTCTCCCGCAGGAGATCAGCGAGTTGCGCGGCCGTCTCGTCGGCGCCGCCCTCGAAGACGGTGGTGTCGCTCTCGCTCTCGGGTTCGTACATCGCGGTCAGTCGGAGGTCGCCCGCGACGGCGTCGGCCTCGACGCCCAGGTCGGCGAGCGTCTGGTGGTCGAGTTCCTTGCGCTGGGCCATCCGGATGCCCCGGAGACTGGCGTAGCGGGGCTCGTTGATCCCCGTCTGGATCGTCAGCACCGCGGGGACGTCGATCTCGGTCAGCCCTCGATGCCGCCCTCGGCTCGCGGTGGACCGACGCGGTCTCGTCTCCGGCCTCCAGATCGAGCTGGTTGACGACGGCGCCCCACTGGTAACCGACGGCTTCGGCGAGGGCGACGCCCGTCGCACCGAAGCTGTCGTCGCCCGACTGGACGCCCGTCAGGACGAGGTCGGGGTCCTCGGCTTCGACGACCGCCTCGAGGATGGCGATCTTCGCGCCGACGTCGAGGAGGTCGACGTCCTCGAGGGCGTCGTCCCAGACGCGGATGGCGCGGTCGGCACCCTTCGCGAGCGCCTGGCGGATGGTCTGTTCGGTCTCCTCGTCGCCGATGGTGACGGTGACGACCTCGTCGACGACGCCGTCTTCCTCGAGCTGGACGGCCTCCTCGATGGCGTAGTCGTCCCACTCGTTGAGATCGGCGCCGAGATACCGCTCGTCGATGGTCGTCCCGTCGATTTCGAACTCGTCTTCGACGGTGGCAACCTCCTTGACCGGTACGAGTACCTTCATCATCGTTGGTTGTGCTCCCCCGGGCGTAAGTGTTTGCGAAACCGGGAGTATTCACCAGGCGCTACAACGTTTTGATAACTTCTGCTGTTTCGTCAGCCATAGAGGCTGTTTTTCTTGTGTCAAATTTTCTATTTGGTTAATATTCACCGGTATAAACGTCTCCATCAGATTCTAATCTTCTATTTCGTATTATTTCATATCAAATATGACTTCGACTCGAAAACTGCAATTTCTACGTACTGTTATTATATCAGTTAAATTGGGCCTCTTTCCTGTCGCGAGCGACGGCTGCAGAGCGGTATGAGAGACGACCGAGCGATCAGGATCTGGTCGTGACGCTACCACCGCCCTCGGGTAACGGGATCGATGGACCGAGGCGGACCGCCATCAGTACTGGCCCTCGAACCTGACGACCACGACCGTCCGAACCGGTCGTTGACGCAGCGAATCGGTCTATCGGCGATCAGTTGATCAGTCGATATGCTCCTCGAGTCGAGGGATGACTTCGTCGCGCAATCGATCCATCTGCGCGTGATCGTAGTTGAATGGGGTGAAAATGAACCGATCAACCCGGGGAAGTTCGGAGACATTCTTTGCGATCCTGTCGGCGACTTCCTCGGCGGATCCGATCGGATACGTCCGCTTTGCCTCCTGGTACGTTCCGTCGAACCAGCCGGAAACGGCCTCGTAGCACTCCTCACGTTCCGCGTCCTCGTCTTCCATCACGTACGGCCATACCGAGTAGATAATCTCGATCTCCTCGGGATCGCGATTGCTGTCGCGAGCGCCGTCCACAATCCGTTCCCAGGCTCGTCCCAATTTCTCGGCGTCGATCATCTCCTTTGCCTCGGTCGAGTACACGAGCGGTGCCCAGCCGTCGCCGAGACGGCCGATACGGCGGAGAACTCGATCGATTACCGGAGTGAACTCGTCGACCTCGGGACCGAACGAGCCGAACCAGATAGGCGGATGCGGATCCTGTACCGGTTTCGGGTCGATCGACACATCCTCGAACGACCAAATGTCGCCGTCATGATCGACGTGATCTTCCGTCCAGAGGCGTTTTAACACCTCAACCCCTTCCTCAAGCCGCTTCCCGCGTTCTCGACGAGGGACCCCAAGCGCTTCGAACTCGTGAGCGTTCCAGCCAGCACCGACGGCGAACACCAACCGACCGTTGGAGGCGATGTCCATCGCCGCGAACTGCTTCGCCACCTGGATCGGATTGCGATACGGCAGGATGTACACCAGCGGTCCCAGCTGGACGGAGTCGGTGTGCGCCGCGTACGTGGTCAGTGCTGTCGTCACCTCGTAGGCAGTCGTCTCGTAGATCGGCGGCACCTTCGAGAGCATCCGATCGACAGCGTGGACGGAGTCGAATCCCCGTTCTTCCGCGCGGACGACCCACTCGACGATCTCGTCAAACGATTCCTCGGCCGAGATCCAGTTGTGCGGACGAATGCCGTGTTTCGTACTGTCGTTACTCATGAACACACCGTCGTACTGCTAGTATTTATTACCACCTCCAACCTGATCCGATCGATCCACGGAGCAGTGTGCGCAATCGACGAGCTGGACGTGACTGAGGCGAAGAATTATTGAATCGACTGTCACAGTATGGGGCATGCCACACATAGGCGTAGACATCGGTGGGACGTTCACCGACACCGTACTCGTCGACGGGGACGCCGTTCACACGGTCAAAACGCCGACGACCGAGGACCTCGTCTGCGGGGTCGTCGCCGGCGTTGACGCGACGACGACCCGAGCCGGAATCGAACCCGAAACGATCGAGAGTTTCAATCATGGGAGCACCGTGGCGGTCAACACGCTCATCGAGGGAACCGGCGCGAAGACGGCTATCGTTACGTCCGACGGGTTTCGGGATGTCTTCGAGATCGGCGAAGCGTACCGGGACGCGTCGCTGCTGTACGACCCGCGCGGCGAGCACCACCCGCCGCTCGTCCGCAGGCGATTCCGGTTCGAAGTGACCGAGCGGACGGCTGCCGACGGCTCTATCGTGACGCCGCTCAACGAGGACGCGGTCGCGGACGTGGCAGCCGCGCTTCGCGAGCGCGACGTCGAGAGCGCGGCCGTCTGCTTCCTCCACGCGTACGCCAACCCGAAACACGAGCGACGCGCTCGCGAGATTCTGGCCGACCACGCGCCCGAGATAGACGTCAGTCTCTCCACGGACGTCTCCCCCGAGATACGGGAGTACACGAGGACCGCCACCACTGCCGCGGACGCCTACGTCAAGCCGGCCGTGAGTACGTACCTCTCGCGGCTCGTCGACGCGCTTGGGACGGCGGGCGTCGAGGGAACTATCAATATCATGAAGTCAGATGGCGGTCTCGCGCAGCCGACCGTTGCCTCGCGGCGACCGATCACGCAGGTCATCTCCGGTCCCGTCGCGGGCGTGAAAGCGTCCCAGTCCGTGGCCGCGACCGCCGATTTGGGCGACGTGATAACGTTCGACATGGGTGGCACGTCGGCCGACGTCGCCCTCATCAAGGACGGCGCTCCGGTCGAGGAATCACGCCGCATGGTGCGCGGTCTCAAGATCAACGGTCCGTTTGTGAACATCAACACCGTCGGCGCGGGCGGGGGATCGATCGCCTGGCTCAACGACGTCAACGCACTCAAGGTCGGACCACGGTCCGCGGGTGCGCGCCCGGGGCCGGCCTGCTACCGGCGGGGCGGCACCGAACCGACCGTCACCGACGCAAACCTCGTACTCGGCGTCCTCAACCCATCGAACTTCGCGGGCGGCGAGGTCGCCCTTGACGTGGACGCCGCGCGGGAGAGTCTGTCAACGGTCGCGGAGCAGCTGAGCATGAGCGTCAATGAGACGGCGGTCGCAGTTCGCGAGGTCATCGACAGCAAACTCGCGAGCGCGATCCGCGTCGTCACCGTCCAGGAGGGGAACGATCCGCGCGAATTCGCGCTCATGGCCTTCGGCGGTGCAGGCCCGGCCCACGCCTGCGACATCGCGACCGAGCTCGGTATCGACAGGGTAGTGTTCCCGTCGAACTCCGGACTGTTCTCCGCTACGGGGCTGCTCGAGTCGGACATTCGCCACGAGTACGTCCGATCGCTGGTGACAACGATCGAAGACGCCGATCCGGACGCCATCACGGACGCCGTGGAGCGCCTCCTCGAACGCGCGCGAGACGAACTTGACACCGAGGGCGTGCCCCCGGCGGGCCGATCGTTCGAACTGTCGTTCGACGTGATGTACGAGGGGCAGGCTCACTACCTGACGATCCCAGTGTCCTCAACGTCGGTCGACCGATCGGTGCTCGCCGAACTCGAGACGTCGTTTGAGCGCGCTCACGACGACCGCTACGGCTTCCGGGACGACGCCAATCCGATCGAACTCGTCAATCTCCGGCTAACCGCGGCCGGCGCAGTGGGGGCCTGTGCAGGCGCCAACCGCGATGCCGGGACCGGCGGCGACGCTAACGGGGGAGACGCGGCCGACGCACGACTGGGCGAGCGCGAGGTTCGCGTGGACGTCGACGAGACGGTCGACGCCCCCTTCTACGAGTGGGAGTCGCTCGGCACTGGCGCCTCGGTGTCCGGACCGGCGATCGTCGAAGCGCGGAACACGACTGCGTGGATCGCCCCGTCGTTCGATGCGACGGTCGACGACGATGGCCACCTCGTCGCCCGGAGGGCTGAGCGATGACCGACGTCGATCCGGTCACCGTCGAGGTCGTCCGGAATCAGCTGCTGGACGTTGCAAGGGAGATGCAGGCGACGGTGATGAACGCGGCATACTCTCCGCTCTGGCAGGAAGCCGGCGACCTCTCGTGTGCGCTGCTGGGTCCAAACCTGGAGATCGTCGGACAGGGCGAACGCGTCATCCCGTTGCACGTCGCCACGATGGTCGACTCGACGACCGCCGCAATCGAGCGCACCGGCGGTCTCGACTCCCTCCAAGAGGGGGACGTCCTCGTTCAGAACGACCCGTACTCCGGCAACAACCACCTCCCCGACTTCCTGCTGGCCGCTCCGGTGTTCGTCGACGATCTACTCATCGGCTTCTCGGCGGTTCGGGGACACTGGGTCGACGTCGGCGGCACCGCGCCGACGAGCTACGCGATCGACGCCGGCCACATAATCAAGGAAGGACTCAGAGTGCCCCCCGGAAAGCTGTACGCTGCCGGGGAGCGCAACGACGCGCTCTACGAGACGATACTCGCCAACGTCCGCGGACGTGACGAACGCGCGGGTGACATGAACGCCCAGTTGGCCGGCGTCCGTCGAGGCCGAAAGCGCCTTACCGAGATCGCCGAGACCCACGGCGTCGAGGCGACAATCGCCGCGATGGACCAGATTCTCGCGAACGAGGAGTCGCGGATGCGAAGCCGAATCGCCGACCTGCCGGACGGCAAGTACGCCGCGGAGGACTACATGGACGGCGACGGCGTCACCGACCGGCAACTTCCGATTCGCGCGACCCTGACTGTCGAAAGTGACGAACTGACGGTCGACTTCGCCGGCACGGCGGACCGGGTCGAGGGGGGGATTAACACCTCGATGTCGTGTACAAAGACGGCCACCTACTACGCGTTTAAGGTGACGCTCGATCCAGGAGCGCCCGGCACGACCGGGGCCTTTCGACCGATCGACGTCGTCGCCCCGTCCGGGTGTCTCGTCGACGCGAAGTATCCTGCGCCGGTTGTCGCCGGCAACCACGAAACGACGTACCGGATCTACGATGTCGTCGTCCGAGCGATTGCCGAGATTGATCCCGAACTCGCGTTCGGTGCCGGCGAGGGGAGCACCAACGTCCTCAATTACCAGGCCGTTGATGACGAGTCGCTCAACTACACCGTCATGGCTGGGGGGATGGGCGCGCTGCCCGATCGTGACGGGATTGACGCGATCCGCAACGGCGTCGGCAACACCGGTCTCCAGCCGATCGAACGGATCGAGCAGGACTACGAGTACGTGACCGTCGAGTCGCTCACCATCGCCGAGGACACGGGCGGCCCCGGACGGTACCGAGGCGGCTGTGCCGCACGTCGGGTCCTGCGCTTCGATCGAGAGACCGAGATCATTCTGGCCGCCGAGCGGGACACCACGCAACCGTACGGTCTCGACGGTGGGCGACCCGGTGCCGCCGCTGAGTACCGCCACGTCGACGTCGATGGCGTGGAACGGTTGATTCCGTCGAAGACGACGCTGACCGTCCGGCCGGGGAAAAGATCGTCATTCAACCCGCCGGCGGAGGCGGGTTCGGTGATCCAACCGAGCGCGACGCGGACGCGGTCCTCGCGGACGTTCTCGACGGCTACGTCGACGCGGACACCGCACGCGAGGCGTACGGCGTCGTCGTTGATCCCGACGCGAAAACCGTCGAAGCAATTGCGGCTGAACACGAAGACGCGGAGACCCCCGACGGTCGACGTGAAACTGCCGGATCGTCCGGTGACGAGTAAGCGACGGGTTCGGTCAACATTCTTTACCGGTGCGTACGAATCGCGACCATGGGAGACGCCGACGCGCTCAGACGCCTCCATCTCGCTCAGGAACCGCAAGTTGAAGACATACCGGGGCCGAACTCGAGGCGTCTCATCGAGCGCCAGCAACGGGTGGAGAGCGGTGCCGTGCTCTATCCGAACCGGGTGCCGATCGCCCTCGACGAGGCGAAGGGGGCGACGATTCGGGACGCTGACGGCAACGTCTTCCTAGACTTCTTCGCGGGTGTCGGGGTGGCGAACGTGGGCCACTCGAACCCGCGGGTCGTTGAGGCGGCGGCCGAACAGACCGAACGACTCGTGCACACGCTCGACTTTCCGACGGAGACGCGTCTGGCGTTCGTCGAGAAGCTGACGGCGATCGCGCCGGGGAATCTCCGCGACGACGGGACGGTGATGTTCGGTGGCCCGACCGGCAGCAACGCAGTTGAGGCGACGATCAAACTCGCGAAACACGCGACCGGGAATCGCGGGCTGTTGACGTTCACCGGGGACTTCCACGGTTCGACGTCGGGTGGGCTGAGCCTGTCGGCCAAGCGCAGCGCCAAGCGGGAGTACGCGCCGTTGCTGCCGGACGTCACGCACCTACCGCACCCGCGGACGCTGGCGATGGACGGGTCGATTGAGGACGCGGTCGACGCGTCGCTGGCCGCCGTCCGCGAGGCGATCGAGGACCCGTACGGCGGGATGGCCGATCCGGCGGGCATCTGGGTTGAACCGATACAGGGCGAGGGCGGCGTTCAGCCCGCCCCCGAGGGATTCCTCGACGGACTAGCCGAGATCGCCGCGGAGAACGACGTCCCGCTCGTCGTCGACGAGGTGCAGACCGGATTCGGTCGCACCGGAAAGTGGTTCGCCAGCGACTGGTACGACGTCTCTCCCGACGCGATGCCGGTGGCCAAGGCCGCCGGCGGGAGTCTGCCGCTCTCCGCGACCGTGTACGACGAGCGCATCGACACGGTGGAGCCGGGCGCCCACACCGGAACGTTCCGCGGCTACCTCCCTGCGATGGCCGCCGGACTCGCTGCGATCGAATTCGTCGAGGAGCACGACCTGCTCAGCCATGTCGTCCGGACCGGCGACCTAATCCGCAGTCGGCTGGCGGAGTGCGCGAGTGAGCACGACGCCGTCGTCGACGTCCGGGGGAAGGGGCTGTTCATCGGCGTCGAGTTCGCGGGCACGGGCGATCGAACCGCGGGAGAGGTCGTCCGCACGGTACAGACCGCCGCGCTGGAGCGCGGCGTTGTCATTTGGACCGCCGGTCGGCGTGGTGACGTCGTTCGCCTGTTGCCGCCGCTGGTCATCACCGAACAGCAGGCGGAGGTCGGCGTCGGCTCATCGTTGAGGCGATCGACGACGTGCTCGGCTGACCGGACTGGCTTACGGGACGCTCCCATTACTGCGGCGGGAGCCGACTCACTCGACGTGTACGATTTCTCCTCCGGCCACCCGAACGACCTCCGCGACGAAGTTGTCAAGGTCGTCGACGGTTCGCAGACCTACCTCCGAATCGAACGCCTCCGATACCGTCGTCTCGTCGTCGAACTCCAGTATCGCGACGCCGTCGTATCGGCTGTCTCCGGGGTCGTCCGGTACAATCGTCGCGTACCGTTGCAGGCCCGGTAATTGGCTGTCGAGCGGTACGTGTTCGTCCATCCAGTGTTCAACGAACTCCTCCTGAGTCAGATCGTCTTTTTTGACGAGTGAAACTGACGAGCGTTACCATGGCTCAAAGAAGTTCGATCTCTATAACTATAATTGTTCGTCGAAACGTTACTCGTCGAGGTCCTCGTGGGCCTCGATGCGTCGGCGCCATTCCTCGGGCAGCGGACGCGACGACCCGGTTTCTGGGTCGACCGCGACCTGTACCGTCTCGGCGGTTGCGGTGACGCCGTCTTCGTCCCTGATTTCGTATGCCATCGTCATACTCGACTCGCCGAGGTCATCGACGCGCATGGCGACGGTCACGTCTCCGCCGCCTTCGATTGGACGCCGATAGTCCATTGTCAGTGTTGCGAGGACCGTCGAAACCTCCTCGAGTCGTACGTCGAGGATGTCGGCGAAGTATTCCATCCGTGCGTGCTCGGTGTACGTGGCGAATACTGCGTTGTTGACCATCCCCATCGGGTCCATGTCGCGATACCGGACCGGGTGGCTGATTTCGTACGAATAATTACCCATACAGGCCGACTCGGACGGGATCGAAATAATCCTACCGCCTGTCCTAATGCTATCGACCGTCCGATTATCGTACGCTCGTCGAATCAGATCACGCCGTTCTCGGCGAGGGACTCGATTGTTTCCGGCGAGTAGCCGAGGTCCCGGAGGTACCGCTCCGTCGACGCGCCGATCGCCTCCGGCGCCGATGGGTCGTCGAGGTCGCCCGAGAACTGGACGGGGTACGCGACAGACGGTAACTCCTCTCCAGCACGGTCGCCTGGGAGCCACTGCAGCAGTTCACGGTGTTCAACGTGCGGGTCGTTCCACAGTTCGAGGGTGTCGTACACTGGCCCGACGGGGACGCCGTGGTCGCGGAGTCGTTCCACCCACTCCGTCGTGGACCGGCGTTCGAAGATCGGTTCGAGATGTTCGTACAGCGCATCCTGGCTGGCGCTCCGATCCGCGTTCGTCGCGAAGCGCGGATCATCGATCAATTCCTCGTGATCGATCGCCCGACAGAACCGCGGCCAGAGGCTTTCGGCGGCGACGCAGACGACCACGTGGGAGTCGGCCGTCTCGAACCGGCGATACGGCGCGAACTCCTCGTGGGCGGTTCCGGTGCGCGGATACGGTTCGTCCAAGACGACGCTCCTCGCCGCCCGCGGACCGAGCCAAGAGATCATCGCGTCGAGCATCGAGACCTCGATTCGTTCGCCGCCGACGTCGCCGACGTCGCGGGCGTACAGCGCCGCGAGGATCGACTGGACGGCGAACATCGCCGGAGCCACGTCGCCCATCGGAACGTTGCTCCGGACCGGCGGCCCATTCGGCTCCCCGGTGACGCTCATCGCACCGCCCATCGCCTGGACGACCATGTCGAACGCGGGCGTGTCGGCGTACGGTGAATCCTCGCCGAAGCCAGTGATCGTACAGTAGACGACGTCGTCGTTGACGTCGTGAACCGAGTCGTAGTCGATCCCGAAGTGCTCGGTGACGCCGGGTTTGAAGTTCTCCAGGACGATGTCGACTTCAGCGGCCAGTTCGAGGAAGATATTGCTTCCCTCGTCAGTCGCGAGATCGAGCGTGAGACACTGCTTGTTCCGGTTGAGCGAGGCGAAGTACGCGCTCTCGCCGTCGACAAACGGACCGAACTCCTGGTCAACTCGCCACGGCCGGGCTGTTCGACCTTGACCACTTCCGCGCCGAGGTCGCCGAGGTACATCGACGCGAGCGGACCGGCGATCATCCGGGTCGCGTCCAGCACGCGGACACCCTCGAGGAACGTCATGCACCGACGTATCGATTCCAGCCACATAGCGTTTTGTGCCGCGTACCGGATCGGATTCGACGCGCTGCTGGTTTAGCGTCGAATCCGCGATTCGCGATATCTACCGATCGGCAGACGCGTCGGGATCGTCACCGGCGCTAAGGTTTTAAATACTACTGCTCTAATTGATCTGCCATGCGCCCGCTCAAGGACCTCGTCGTCCTCGATTCTACGCAGGCCCTATTTGGGCCACTGGCGACGCAAATCCTCGGTGACCTAGGAGCTGAAGTGATCAAAATCGAGCGACCGTCGACCGGCGATCTGACCAGGAACTTCGCGACGCGGTATGGAGACTACTCTGCGTACTTCACGAGCCTTAACCGAAACAAGAAGAGCATCACGCTCAATATGACGACGGAGCGCGGACAGTCGGTGCTCCACGAACTCGCCGCCGATGCGGACGTGTTCGTCCACAACTTCAGTCCCGGAAAGGCGGAGACGTTCGACGCGAAATACGAGACTCTCGCGGCGGAAAACGAGGAACTGATCTACTGTTCGCTCTCGGGCTACGGCGAAGACAGTCCGTACGCTGATCGGAAGCTGTTCGACATCATCGCACAAGGGGAGTCTGGGCTGATGAGTGTCACCGGAACCGAAGACGGCGAACCGGTTCGCATCGGGGTCTCGATCGCCGACATCTCCGGGGCAATGACCGCCACCTACGCCATCCTGACGGCACTGTACCACCGGGAACGGACCGGTGAAGGGCAGTATATCGACATCGCCCTCTTCGACACCGCCTTCTCCTATATGCTCTACCACGTGACGAACTACTTCGCGACGGGGGAGACGCCAGGGATGCTGGGAACGAAGCACCCGAACCTCGCCCCGTATCAGGCCGTCGAGACGGCCGACGACTACCTCGTAGTCGGCGTCGTCAGCGAGAGCCTCTGGCCGAAGTTCTGCCGGGCGGTCGATCGCGAGGAGTGGATCGATCACTCACAGTTCGGCACGTTCGGCGGCCGGACCGAGAACCGGGAGGCGTTCGATCGAGAACTCGAGGCGCTGTTCGCCGAGCGACCGGCCGAGGAGTGGATCGATCGACTCCAGGACGCCGGTGTCCCGTGTACGCCCGTCAACGACGTCGAGGACGTGGTGAACGATCCCCACGTCGACGCGCGCAACATGATCGAGGAGATAGAACACCCCGACGGCGATCGGCTCAAGCTGCCGGGTATCCCAGTAAAGTTCTCGGATCTGGAGGTCGACGTTCGCCTCCCGCCGCCGAAACTCGGCGAACACACGACGGAGGTGCTTGGCGATCGACTCGGATACGACGAGGAGGATCTCGACGAGCTGGCCAAGCGAGATATCATATAGTCGACGCCGGTCGAAACGGGGGGGGTCACAGGTAGTCGGCCGACTCCGTCCAGGATGTCGGATAGTTGTGCTCGAGACCGGGCGTGAAGTACGTCGGGACGTCGCGGTCGATCACAGCGTCAACCAGGAACGGCACGTCGGAGTCGAGACCCTCGCGGACGGCGCTGGCGACTTCCTCCGAGCGTTCAACCCGGCGCCCCGCTGCGCCGCAGGACTCGGCGAAGGCGACCCAGTCCGGGTTGTAGAGATCGTCCTCGTTCCCGAACGATCCCCATTCGTGGGCCTCGCCCCAGATGTTGCGCTGGCCCTTCCGCTCGATGTTGGGGCCGTAGTTGTTCAAAAGTACCCACGTTACCGGGATGTCGTGTTCGACAGCGAGGGGGATCACACTCATATTCTGTGTAAGCGCGCCGTCGCCGACGAGACAGACTGCCTCACGGTCTGGCGCGGCGAGCTTTCCGCCGAGCACCGCTCCTGCACCCCACCCCATTTGGAGCATTCCACCGTTGAAGAAGTACGTGTCTTCTTCGTAGACGCGGGCGAACGGCTCAGCGTACTGGATCACGTCGCCGACGTCAACGAACAAAAGGTCGTCGTCCGCCATCGTCTCCTTCGTGTCGTGTACCAGCCGGTGGGGGTGGACTGGCGATCCCTCGTGACTCGTCGTCTCGGCGACCCAGCCGTCCCAATCGGCCTTCCAGGTGGCCGTTTGTTCGCGCCAGTCGTCCGTCCCGACCGTCTTGACCCCGTCGGCGGCGAGTCGATCACGGAACTGTTCCGCGAATGAGGTGGCGTCACTGACGATGCCGACCTCAACCGGGACGCTTTTGCCGATTTCGTTCGAGTCGATATCCGCGTGAATCACCTTCGTTGGTGGGACGTTGTACACCGCGCCCTTCTCGTATCCCATCGTGTTCCCGTCCGAGAACCGGCAGCCGATCGCGAGGATGACGTCGGTGTCGCGCGTCGCCTGGAGCGAACACTCCCAGCCGGACCGGCCGACCGGGCCAAGACAGAGGTCGTGGTCCTCGGGGAACGCCCCCTTCCCCATGTGGGTGGTCACGAACGGAATCTCGAACGCCTCGACGAGATCTATAAACTCGTTGGTACCGCCGGAGAGCCTGACACCGCCGCCCGCGATCGCGAGCGGCCGATCGGCCTCGGCGAGGACGTCGGCCGCCTTCGAGAGCGACTCCGCTGCCGGCTCTGGACGGGAGTCGGCCCGGGAGTCCGCGGGGTCCGGCACGTTGACCTCGACCTCGGTGTTCTGGACGTCGTAGGGAAGCACGATAGCTGTCGGACCGGGCCGCCCCTCGAGGGCGGTCTTGAACGCCCGATCGAGGAAGTCCACTGCCGTATCGGGCCGGTAGCCGTTCCAGGTCCGCTTCGTCACCTCCTCATACACGTCAAGCAATCCTTCCTGATTGTGGTAATCGAGCGCCTCGAAGGCCAGCTTTCCTTTGTGCTGGGTCGACACGCCGCCGCTGACGACAACGGTTGCGGTTGAGTCGTGTATGAGGTTCGCGACGCCCGGGAGGGCGTTCAACGCGCCGGGTCCCTTCGTGACGACCACTGGTGCGATCTTCCCGGAGACGCGGAAGTAGCCGTCGGCCATGTGCGCGGCCTGAGCTTCGTGTTTCACCTGGATTCCCTCCGCCGAACAGTCGCGAAGGCCGTCGAGGAGAGGCCAGACCGATCCGCCGTGGTACCCGAAGTAGTACTCAACGCCGCGTCGTTCGAAGTACTCGCTCACCTGATCTGCAACTCGCTGTGTCATGAGGACTCGTACGACAATCGCTCTCATACACCATAACTTCGTGGGACTAACCAGCACCGTCGCAGGCCTGGTTCGCCGTCGGCAGGTCCGGATAGACGACTTTTATGTCGCTGACCTTCCTCTATCCTGGTATGTGGTACGATCTCACACAGCCGTTTCACGGCGAGATGCCCCACTCGGCGATGCTCCCCGAACCGGAATTCGAGACGGTGTTCGACGTTAAGAAGGACGGTATCAACGTCCAGTGTTACTGCGCGCCGACCCACGTCGGCACGCACGTTGACGCGCCGTTGCACTTCGATCCAGACGGACGGACGATCGACGAATTACCGATCGAACGATTCCACGGAGAGGGGGTCGTCCTCGACGTGCGACAAGACGAAGCCCGCGAAATCCAGCTCGAGGAGTTGCAAGCCGCCGAGGGCGAGGTTCAGGCGGGCGACACCGTCGTCCTCTACACTGGCTGGTATCACAAGTACGGCGACGACGACTACGATCCCTACCCATGGCTCGCACCCGAGGTCGCCGACTGGCTGCTCGAAAAGGAAGCGGGGATGCTTTGTGTCGACACGGTCAGTCCGGACATCTCCTACTCGATCCGGCCTGACGACTGGGACGAATACCCGATCCACAAACCCCTTCTACAAAACGATGTCCTCATCGCTGAACACCTAACGAACCTCGAACCACTGCTTGGCGAACGGATCGAGATCCGAGCGTATCCATCGAAGATCAGGGGCGGCGATGGTGCCCCAGCGCGAATCGTCGCTCGGCCGATCTGACACCCGATTGAGCTGGCTCCCTAACCGACCTGACGCCGCCCAGGTGTACGGCGGAAGGCACGCCTCGTCCGCAGGAAACGAGAACGGCAGACAACCAGTGAAGATGGATCACTCGACGACCCGTAGATTCGGTCCGTTGACCGGCACAATTCTTATAGCCGTCTGACCGAATTGCCACCGCATGGACCGGATCACCGGTCTGGATCACGTCGGTATCGCTGTCCGTGATCTGGACGAAGCCGTCGAAACGTTCGGGAAACTCCTTGGTGAGGACGCCGAGTCCCACCGCATCGATCCTGGCTATGAGTACGACGAAGACGGAAATCTCGTCGAGGAGATGCGCTTCGCGTATCTCGAAACCGGAAACGGCGTGCAGATCGAACTCCTGGAACCGGGCGAGGTCGGCTCCGGAGCGATTGGCAGCTACATCCAGAAGTTCGGCGAAGGACTCCATCACATCAGTTTCTGGATCTCACCGAAGAGCGAGTTCGGCGAACTGTTCGCGACCCTCTCTGAACTCGGATTCACGACCGTCGGCGATCGACCCTGGCGATCCGATCCCGAGGCCGATCGCGACAACGTCTACACGTACATCCACCCCAGTTCCGCTCACGGGACGCTCATCGAACTCATCACACCGTTCACATTCGAGGACGGTGAGATGAAAAGCGCTGACACCGCCGAGGAAGCCGACCCCGGTCCCTGGACGGACTCAGACGAGTAGGCGTTCGATCTTCCCCGGGAGGTGCTCCCGAATCAATGCTTCCGGTAAGTACTTCTGGACTTCTTTCCGCTCTCGGTGTGTTCGATCTCGTCGACAAACTCGTACGATCGAGGCCGCTTGTAGGCCGCGAGATCGGCCTCGTCCCGGCAGAAGGCGTCAAGTTCGTCCGCGGTCACGTCGCCGTCCGGGTCAACGAAGGCCGCGACGCGTTCCCCCCACTCGTCGTCACGTTCGCCGACGACGACCGCTTCGTAGACGGCTCGGTGCCTCTCAAGAATCTCTTCGACCTCCGCCGGTGCGATCAGTTCGCCGCCGCTGATGATGACGTCGTCGACACGGCCAGTGATCTTCAGGTAGCCGTCATCGTTCACGAAGCCCAGGTCGTTCGTATAGTACCACCCTTCGCGAAACGCCTCGCTCGTGGCAGTGGCGTTCTGGAAGTACTTGTCGAACAGCTGGTCCGACTCGATAATCACCTCACCCTCTTCGCCTCGCGGAACGGTCCGAGAGGGATCAGCTTGACCGTCAACGTCAAGGTCAATGACGCGAATCCGCGTACCGAGGGTGGGCTTGCCAACCGTCCCGGCCTGCTCAGTGAGCGCATCGGAACGGAGGACCGTGATGAATCCGCCCTCCGAGGAGCCGTAGGAATTGATCACATTCGGGGTGAGTTCGGACTGGAACTCTCGTGCCCGATCTTCGAGCATCACTTCCCCGGTGTGGTACCAGCACTCGATCGACGACAGGTCGTACGCGTCGACGTCTCCCTGTTCGATCATTCGCCTGCTCACCGTCGGAATGCCGACTACGTGAGTCACGCCATGGCGATCGATCGTATCGAGCGACAGATCGGGGTCCGCGTACGCCGAGGAGACAACGAGCTCCGCGCCGACCGTCAACGACGAACGGAGCGCCGCGTCCAAGCCACCGCCGTGAAAGTACGGGAGTTGGGAGAGAACGACGCTGTCGGGATCGATGTCGAAGGAGATGATCGCCGCGAGCGTCCGCTCCCGGGCCGACGAGACCGTGTGTACGACCCCCTTCGGGCGGCCGGTCGTCCCGCTGGTGTAAATGAGGTACGTCGGCTCGTCGGGCCCCTGATCGATCGGCGGCGGCCGCTCGGTCGATCCCGATTCCAGGACCGTCTCGTAGGATTCCGCCTCGCCGGAGCCACCTACCCTGATCGGCGCCCTCTCACGAATCGAGTCGTTTGCGGCAGGCTCTACGGTGTCGGCGAACGCCGCGTCGTAGATTACGGCTGCAACGTTGGCGTCGTCGAGGATAGTTTGGACCTCTCCAGCGGAGAGACGATAGTTGATCGGAACTGCGACGAGACCGAGTTTGTGACAGGCGTACATCGTCACCAGGAACTCGACGGTGTTGTGTAGTGCCATCGCGACGCGATCACTCGGCCGCAGTCCTCGTTCTCGGAGGCCATTCGCCAACCGGTTGACCTGCTCGTCGAACTCACCATAGCTCAGCGTTTCGTCGGCGTCGACCGATCGGATCGCTGTCTCATCGGTCCGCAGGTCCGCATTCTCCTCGAGGAACGCGCGCTGTGGTAACACCATTACTGGAAAAAGGTGCGTAGATTACTAAACTGTGGGGGTAGCGTCGGTCTGCATATGTCGATCGTTCGACGCGCAAAACGACGCACAGGCCGCAATTGTACGGCAGCCTCCGGAACTATACACAGTGAGCCTCGACGGTGAACCGCGACACTATGTATCTTCCCGCACGAACGACTAAGAACGTTCGTTGACAACGTCGGAGTATGACGCGCGAACAGCTGTATCTTGAGGACATCGAGATCGGCTCGGTCTGGAACGGGCCGTCACAAACGATCTCCGAATCCCACTTCCGGGACTTTGCCGGATTGACGGGTGATTTCAACCCAATCCACATAGACGAAGAGTACGCAAGCGAGACGCAGTTCGGACGTCGGGTGGCCCACGGAATGCTGATCACTTCGCTTACCGTCGTCGGAGCGACCGATCTCTCCCCGCATCTGCACGAGTCGATGATCGCCTTCCTAAGTCAGAAGTCGACGTTTCATGAGCCAGTGTTCATCGGCGATACTGTCTTCCCGCAGTTGACAGTCACGAACGTCGAACCCAAGGCGGGGACGGGAATCGTCACTCTGAAATCGGAAGTGCACAACCAGGACGACGATCTCATCTTAGACGGAGAGTTGCGATTGCTTGTCGAGTCACGTTCCGGTCGGTAACCTGCGGCATTACTCGACTTTTGGTCGTAAGATCTGGACCGAACAGCAGGTTTAATATAGTGGTAGAGGTGTTAGCATACCATGCTAGGAGTGAAAAGCCCATGATCAGTGTTATCGCAAACTGGCTACTGCTGAGTGCACTGTACGCGCTTATCGCAATCGGGTTCACGATGATCTTCGGCGTTGGGAATGCGATCAACCTGTTTCACGGTGCCTCAATCACGATCGGCGCGTACGCCGCACACTACTCGTACGCGTCGGGGGTACCGGTAGCAGTAGCATTATTGATCGGGCTGGCCGTTCCAGGGGTCGTAAACGCTGCATTATACCTCGGGATGATCAGACCGATTCAGAAGAAACCGATCGTAATCATGGTGATGACACTCATTCTCGCGGTCGTCGTCGAGCACATCGTTTTGATCTCGATCGGAAGTTCACCACGAGTCGTACCTGCGCTGATCCCCGGAACGACGGAGATTCTGGGTGCGAGAGTCCAGATCAACCGGATCATCGTATTCGTCCTCTCCTGGGTTATCATCGGCGGGTTAATGGTGTTCATCAAGTATACTCAGCTCGGGAGGGCGATCACTGCCACGAGCATGGACACGAAGGGTGCCGCCGTCGTGGGGATAAACAGCGGGCGGATGTTCCTCTCTGTTTGGATTCTCGCAGGCGTTCTTGCGGGTGTTGCGGGGGTGTTCCTCGCTTCGTTCCAGACGGCGACCTACAACATGGGACTTACGCCACTGATTCTCGCGTTCGCCATCGTCGTCATCGGTGGTCTCGGATCGATCAAGGGCAGCATTATTGGCGCATACCTAATTGGTGGAGTTGAGACAGCGATGGTCTCCTTCGTCAGCCCGCGGCTCAACGGATTGGGAGGGATGGTCATCCTCGTTCTTGTGATCATGTTCAAACCGAAGGGAATGTTCGGGCGTGAACTCATCATGGAGGAAGAATAATGAGCGACACAGCGAGGACGTCAAGTATGATGCACCGACTTTCAGAATTTCCCTTGCCGCTCCGGCGAAAGATCGGCGTGGTACTGTTCGTAGTAATCGGACTACTGCCGTTCGTCTTCGATACGATCACGGTGTTACGAATGACCGGTGCCCTGTATCTCGCCACGTTCGCGATGACCTGGGACTTCCAGTCCGGTTACACCGGAGAGATCAGTTTCGGCCATGCGTTCTTCTTCGCGGTCGGGGGATACACGTCGGGAATTAT
The DNA here is from genome assembly GCF_059736265.1 of Natronosalvus sp. KLKA75. Classification (NCBI taxonomy): domain Archaea; kingdom Methanobacteriati; phylum Methanobacteriota; class Halobacteria; order Halobacteriales; family Natrialbaceae; genus Natronosalvus; species Natronosalvus sp. KLKA75. The sequence continues at coordinate 180,033 of NZ_JCAQIC010000002.1, read as the reverse complement.
GAACCTTCACTACGGGCTCGATCCGGTACTGGCGATTCCAATCGGAATGGTGGCCGCGACTCTCGGCGGCCTGCTACTCGGCATCCCGACACTGCGGGTTCATGGACCGTACCTCTCGCTCGTGACGATGGCAGCACCGCTAATCTTGCTGCAGGTATTCATCTACTTCAGCGACTTCACCGGCGGCGAAGTCGGTCTCACCGGTACAGAAAACATCACGTCTGAGCCGATGGTCAACTACTACATCGCGTTCGCCCTGTTCGCCGCCATGTTCGCGCTGTTTTACGCGATCACCCGTTCCGATACTGGGGAAATCCTCACCGCGATTCGCGAAGACGAGGACGCGGTCGTCGCCGCGGGTATCAACCCAGCGAAGTACAAAATCTACTCGTTCGTGCTCTCCGGGACGGTAGGCGGTCTCGCCGGAGCGCTGTTGGTACACAGCAACGTCGGATCCGCAACGCCGGGTCAGTTACTGGAGCTGTCGGTTAACATCAACATCATCACAGCCACGGTCATCGGCGGCATGGGAACAATCATCGGTGCCGCTGGCGGCGGCATCTTCTTCTTCATGCTTCGCGAACAACTCGCGAACGTGGGGACGACGATCCCGACGACCGACGTCGCGATCTCTCACATTGATCTTGTCCTCTTCTACTCGATGGCCGTACTAATCATGTTCTACCAGCCGCAAGGGTTCATTCCATGGTTGATCGAACGCGGACGGAAACTCATCGGAGCAGACGAAGAGAGCGTGTCGGACGAGAACGATTCGCCGCTGCGCCAGTCCATGGACAAGTTGCGTAACGGATTCCAGGATGCGTTCAACAGAGGTGGTGAGAAATGAAATCAGACACGTCTCAAACCAAATCAGCAGTCGATTCCGAGAGCTACTCGTCCGAGGACGGGCTGCTCGTGTTGCAGAACCTCACCAAACGGTTCGGCGGGCTCGTCGCAGTCAGCGACCTCTCGTTCCACGTCGAAGAGGGTGAAATCCTCGGCTTCATCGGTCCCAACGGAGCCGGGAAGTCAACGACGTTCAACTGCGTGACGAAGATGTTCCCGGCCACGGAGGGAACCGTCTGGTACGACGGCGAGAACATCACCGACCTGCCAGCCCACGAGATCGTTAATCGGGGGATCAGCCGCACCTTCCAGTCGTTTCGACCGCTCAACGATCGGACCGTTCTGGAGAACGTGATGCTGCCGCTGTCGACGGACAAGCTGTTCACGGTCTCCGGGCTGTTAGGCCAGACGCAAGACCGAGCGATCGAACTCTGTGAGCGGGTCGGACTCAACGACCGTATCGACCAGGAGCCCAGCGAATTGCCCCACGCCGAGATGATCCGCCTCGAACTGGCGCGGGCGTTGGCGAACGATCCGGATCTGATTCTGATCGACGAACCCTTCGCAGGGTTGACCAGTACGGAGGTCGCAGAGCTCTCTCAGCTGTTTTCGGAACTCCGGGACGAAGGATACACTCTCGTCGTCATCGACCACAACATGCGGGGGCTACTCACGTTGGTCGATCGGGTGATCGTCATTCGATTCGGGGCGAAGATCGCAGAAGGAACGCCTGAAGAGATCAGAGAGAACGAAGAAGTCCAGAACGCGTACCTCGGATCGCAGGGATAATCCGGTCGCTGATTTTCCTCTCGCTTCCAGCGGAGAGTTTTATACCGTCAAGGAGAAAGCACCGTACATCAATGACTGATACGACTGTGAGTACACCCGGACAGGAGACGCGCCGTCTCGCAGCTTTTTGTTCCTCGCTCGACGGGGACGAGATCCCTGAATCGGTCCGAACGGAGATCAAAACGGCAATCGTGGATACGATCGGTGCCTGCGTAGCGGGCGTCGACACGCCCGAAAGCGAGCGCATGCGAGCGTACGTCCGGACGGCCAGCCCAGACGGTGGAGCGGCGATTCTGGGGACGAACGAGCGGGTGACGCCCGAGTTCGCGGCGCTCGCGAACGGAACGGCCGCGCACGCACTCGAAGTCGACGACGGCCACCGGGGGGCCTCAGCCCACCCCGGCACCGCCGTCCTGCGGCCGCTCTCGCAGTATTACCGATCGCTGGACAGGTTACGGGCGACGACCTCGCAGCCGCCGTCGTCGCGGGATACGAGGCGATGCTCAAAACGGGGATGGCAGTACAGCCGTCCCACCGGGAGCGACACTTCCACGCGACAGCGACGCTCGGTTGTTTCGGGGCCGCCGCGGCCGCCGGCCGTTTGCTCGAACTCGACCGACGGGATTTCGCGTACGCGCTCGGACTGGCAGGAACCCAGGCCGGCGGTCTCTTCGAGTTTCTCACCGACGGTTCGATGGCCAAGCGGTTCCATCCAGGACGGGCCGCCATGGCGGGAATCACCGCAGCGAGGCTCGCAACGGAAGGCTTCGACGGGCCGGAGACGATCCTCGAAGGGGAGGACGGCTTCGCGGCCGCGTTCGCCGACGAATACGACCCGGCGCCGCTGGCAACCCTCGGAGACCCCTTCGAGATCACCCGCACATACCAGAAACCGTATCCATGCTGTCGACATCTTCACGCAGCGATCGACGCCTGCCTCGCGATCCGAGATGCCGGCTTAGAGCCGTGGGCGATTGAGCGCGTCGAAGTCGGCACGTACGCAATTGCGGCGCGCCACGACAAAGCTGCCGTCGAGACAATACTCGATGCCCAAATGAGCATGCCTCACGCAGTCACGACGGCCCTGTTCACCGGTACCGACGACCGATCGGCGTTCTCCGATCCTGACGTCGACGCCGATCTCGCCTCGTTGCGAGACCGAATCGTGGTGACGGCAGACCCTGAGATGGATGCACGGTACCCGGAGACGCGTGCCACCTGCGTCGTCGTCGAGACGGCCGACGGCGATCGGTTCGAGGAAGCGGTCGACTACCCGCTCGGATCGCCGGAGAATCCCCTGTCGGCGGAGCGTTTGGAGTCGAAATTCCACGACCTGACCGAATCGCGACTGTCCGAAGAGAAACGCCAACGGTTACTCGAGACCGTGACCGATCTCTCGACACTCGATGACGCGCAGACGATCGTAGACGCGGTACAACCGTAAGAAGGTGGACGCAATTCGATCGATTACTCCGATTCGAGGATTTTCGCGAGTACCGGCTCCAGATACTCCTTGAAGGCGTCGGGATTCTCGACGGGTGGAAAGTGCCCCATCTCGTCCATGATTTCGAGGGAGGCGCCGTCTATCTGTTCGGCGACGCGCTCGGTGTCTTCCGGCCGGCCAGAGAAGTCGTACTCGCCCGTGAGGAAGTAGACGTCGCACTCGTCAGTGTCGATTTGATCGAGACGGTCACGAGCATCCCAGTCGCGAGTGTAGAAGTAGATGTCGCCGGCATAGACGCCGTGACCCGCCTGACTGTAGATCCACCAGGCCTCGCGCTTACAGGCTTCGGGGTTCTGGGGCGCCTGGAGTCCGTAGATCCATTCGGGTCGAAACACTTCCTGGTTTACCTGAGGGTGGTCGAGGAAGTCGACCACGTTGTCAAGGTAGCCAGTCTCGCTCGCGGGGACGTATTCCGTCGTCTCGAGACCGATGATCGCGCGGACCCGATCGTCGTGATTGATGGCCAGTTCAAGGACGATCTCGCCGCCCATCGAACAGCCCATAACGACCGGATCGGCCAGGTCGAGCGTCTCGACGAATTCCATGATGAAGCCAGCGTAGAACTCGGTCGTCAGCTGGTAGGTCGACTCCCACCAGCGCTTGTCCGTCGGTGGATAGGAGCGGCCGTGCCACGGCATGTCGAACGCATAGACAGTGAAGTCCTCGAGGATGTCGTCGTCGTTGAGCAGGTGTCGGTACTGCCGCGAATCGGCACCAGCTGTGTGGAGACAAACGAGCGGAACATCGCCGTCTCCGGCGACTTCGTAGTACGTTCGGAACTCGGAATCAGCGTGATTGATCCAGACGTAGCGCCCGGCGACCTCTTCGTGCTCGCCGTGCTCGAAGTTGTCGGTGTTCATCGGCTCACCTCCGCGAAGGCGGTTACCATCCGCTTGAGCGGCCGCCAGTGCTGAATGGCACGTTTCAGATCGCCCTCGATCTCGAGGTCGTACTGGAGCCAGACGCTCCGTAGATCGTTGTAGAACGGCGGTGGCGACTCCGACAGCAAGTTTTCCCACGTGTCGACGGGTGCACGAACCGCGAAGTCCCAGCCGACAAACATCGGTTCGGTGTGGACCGCGTCGATCTCCCCGTCGCTTAATTCAACGACGTAGCCGTCGTCGCCAAACTCGAACAGCACCGTCGCGTCAAAGTGTACGCTCGTTCGATCGAACTGAGCGTCGTTGGCAAGCCAGTCTACTGCCGCTTCGAACCACTCTTCGCTCGGGAATGTCGACATACAGAGTAAGCGCACGGTGTAACGGCATAATGATTGTGGTTCTGTAGCACGGCCGACGTCGGCAACGTGAGCGGAGTACGACGGTGAATCAGATCCTGATTCGAAAGCGAGTGCTGCCAATCCACGCCTCCGAGCGAATACATCGACAGAACGGACCAGACGTTTATATCACTGTATCCGTAATACGGTAATTGAGCGCATGTACACCGTACACCCCATCAAGTCCGGGGTCATCGAATCGCCTATCACGAAAGGCGGACTGACGTACCTCCACGACGACGAGCTGCCCGTTCCCATTCCGGTGATTACGTTCCTGATCACGGCGGACGATCCGGACGACGACACGGTGATATTCGTCGATACCGGCGTTGAGCAACACGAGCCGGGTGAGACCATTGCCGGAGGGCGGACAATCAGGAACGGCGGTCGCGAACCGATCGTGGACGGTCTCGCCAAACGCGGCCTCGAACCCGGCGACGTTGACTACGTCGTCCTCACCCACCTCCACTACGATCACGCCTCGAACAACGACCTGTTTCCGGACGCCGAGTTCGTCGTCCAGCGCAGTGAGTTGGAGTTCGCTCGAGATCCCTTGCCGATCATGGAACGCACGTTCTTCGACAAACACGTCAAAGTACTGGATGAGGTTGAGACGCGGGTCGTCGAAGGTGACCACCAGCTACGCGAGGGGATCGAATTGCTCCACACGCCGGGGCACACGCCGGGAATGCAGTCGATTGTCGTCGAGACGAGCGACGGACCCGTCTGTATCATCTCGGACCTAGCCTACTGCAAGCACAATCTCGATCCCAGCGCGTCAAGCATGCTCGACGGACACGGAAACAAAGTCGATATCACGCCGTCGGACCTCGACTACATCGCTCCAGGGTTGCACGTTGACGTCAGCGGCTGCTACGAGAGTATGGATCGAATTCGGAACCGCGTCGGCGACGGGACGGTACTGGGAGGACACGTTACCGAAATCCTTGATCGGAGCTACCCCGACGCATAGCCGTCTCGAGACGGACGATCCTGATTCCCCACCAGTCACCTGCGATACCGCCAATTGCCGCGGTTCCGTCGACGGACGATACTTATTTAAGAGTCGGCTCCAGACTTTTGGAAGAGAATGACAGACACATCGATCGGTGTTGTCGGTCTCGGACTGATGGGTGGAAACATCGCGACGCACTTCCTCGACGCGGGGTGGGATGTCCACGGCTTCGACGTCAGTGATGAACGGGTCGCCGACCTGGAAACGGACGGTCTCGTACCCGCGGAAACAGCAGCGGCACTTGCGGACGAGGTCGACGTCGTCATCACGAGCCTGCCGACCCCTGACGTGGTCGACACCGTGTACCTCGGTGACGACGGGATCGCCGCCGGGGCGGGTGACGGCGTGACGGCGATCGACATGAGTACGATCGATCCCAACACCACACGAACGGTAGCCGAATCGGCGCCGGCGATCGACCTGATCGACGCACCGGTCAGCGGTGGGCCTGAGAACTGCCTCGACGGAACACTCGTGATCCTATGTGGCGGGAACCGCGACGTCTACGACCGGGAGTACGTACAGGAGATCCTGGACTCCCTCGGGCGCAACGTCTACTACGCCGGCGAGACAGGCGCGGGACACACCGTAAAGCTGCTCAACAACGTCATTTCGATGGGGAACCTGTTGCTGTCGCTCGAGGTCACATCGATGGGCGTCGCCGCGGGCGTCGAACCCGAGGTTCTCAACGAGATTCTTCCGAACACAGGCGGGGCTTCGAACCAGTTCCGAAAGCGGTTCCCGCGAGTCCTCAACCGAAACTTCGAGCCCGGATTCACCGTCGACTACGCGAAAAAGGACATTGGACTGGCGATGGACACCGCAGAGAATGAGGAAGTGCCGATGGTTCTCTCCTCGTTGATCTACCAACTGTTCACGAAAGCAAGCGCTGAAGGTCACGGTGGCGAAGACGCCTGTAGCGTGGTGAAGCTGTTCGAACAAAGCACCGGCGTACCCGTCGAAGCCGACACCGAGGTCGATGAGACGTTTGAAGGGTATCGATAATAGGTGTGATATCCGGTAGCATTATAGCACTGATCGCCCAACAGCGGTGTATACAAACATATGAGTTCAGAACGAACGGTAAGCGGGGACACGACGTCACATGGGAGTACTGATCGAATTCTCGAAGCGTCGAACCTGACGGTCTCCTACGGAGAGATCAAGGCGCTCCGGGGCGTGGATCTGCACATCGACGAAAACGAGATCGTTTCGGTCATCGGACCGAACGGGGCCGGAAAGTCGACGCTCGTCGACACAATCTCAGGCTTCCTTGACTACGGGGGGTCGTTGACCTACCGAGGGACGGAAGTACGGGAGCGTGAGACCGCCGAACTGGTCAACGAAGGCGTCATTTACTGTACCGAGTCGCGGAACCTCTTCCCGTTCATGTCGGTCGAGGATAACCTCGAACTCGGCGCGTACAGGCACGCAGACGGAATGGACGACCGCCTTGACTTCGTCTACGACCTGTTTCCGACCCTCAAGGAGCGAACCGACCAGGAGGCGGGAACGATGAGCGGTGGTGAACAACAAATGCTCGCGATTGGTCGATCCCTGATGGGCGATCCGGACCTGCTGATCCTCGACGAGCCGACGATTGGTCTGGCACCGGTCATCATCGACGACATTAGCGACACCATTGAGGAGATCCTTGACCGCGGGATCACGATCCTATTGGCGGAACAGAACGTGACGTTCGCGATGGACCACGCCGACAGGATCTACCTCCTCGAAAACGGGACGGTCCAACGTGAGGGTGATCCAGAGTCGTTCGAAGGCGACGAGGAAATTCAGGAGGTCTATCTGGGCGGTTAGGTCGGTCCGTAACGGACGCCTTTTTTCGTTTTTCGAACCCTCGTCAGGAGAGGTCGTCGTAGACGGTTCGTACGGCGTCGTCAACGACCGACGCAATTCGATCGATGGCCTCGTCGCTTGTCGGTAACGGCGGCGCGAGCATACAATGGTCGCCTGCGACTCCGTTGACTGATCCGGTGCCGGGGTAGGTGTAGACGCCGTCGGCCAGCGCCTCCCGAAAGACGCGTTTGGCCACTTTTCGATCGGGATCGAACGGTCGTTTCGTCTTGCGATCCGCGACGAACTCGAGACCGAGCATAAGGCCGCAGCGCCGGAAATCGCCGACCATCGGATGATCTGCGAGTGGCGCAAGCGCCGCCTCGAGACGCCGCCCGTTCGCCCGCCCCGCTTCGAGCACGTCGTCCGTGTACTGTTCGAGGACGTACAACGCAGCAGCAGCGGAAATTGGGTGGCCGGAGTAAGTGTGACCGTGATCGAACGACCCGTCGGCCGCGGCGTCGAAGACGGATGCGACGTGCTCCCGGACGACCGACGCGCTGATTGCTGCGGTTCCGGCGGAGAGTCCCTTCCCGACGACGAGGATGTCCGGCACGACGTCGTAATGCTCGCAGGCGAACATCGGACCGGTCCTGCCGAAGCCGGTCATGACTTCGTCGGCGACGAAGAGGACGTCGTACTCGTCGCAGATACGCCGAACCTCCTCATAGTACGTGGGATGGGGTCGGGCGGCTGGAATGCTGGCACCCGAAACCGGTTCGGCGATAAACGCAGAGACGTGCTCTTCGCCCTCCTGAACGATCGTTCGTTCCAGTTCCCGCGCAGCGGCCCGCGCCTGTTCCTCGGGCGTTCCCTCGTACTCCCAGCGATAGGGGTAGGCTGGCGTGATCTTCGGCCAGTCCTGCAGCAGCGGCCGGTAGGGCGTCCGTCGAGTCGTGTTCCCGCCAGCGGAGAGCGCGCCGAGCGTGGCGCCGTGGTAGGATTGCCACCTGGAGATAACGACGTGTTTGTCCGGATTCCCCGTGTTCCGGTGGTATTCCCGGGCGAGTTTGATCGCGGATTCGACGGCCTCGCTCCCCGATCCGGTGAAGAAGGCTGCCGACAGATCGCCGGGAGTTCGGTCCACGAGTTGGTCGGCAAGTCGCTCGGTCGTCTCGTGACTGAAGTACGACATCGAGACGTAGTCGACGGACTCAGCCTGTTCGGCGAGCACGTCGGGCAGCCCCTCAATGTTGTGACCGAGGTTGGCCACTGCGGCCCCTGCAGCGGCGTCGATTATCCGGTCGCCGGACTCGGTCGTGAGGTACTCGTCTTCGGCGTCGACGATTCGCGGGTGATCGGGATCGATTCCACCGCCCCATTTGTAGAACATACTGTCGGTGTTCGTCATACAAACCACCACGAATCGAGTAGTGTTGAATATTTGGGTGTCAGAGGCCGCGAGTCGAAATTCGAAGTCGCAGTCGTGGCGAAAACGGCGTTTCGTACCGTGCTGAAAAACGAAGACGCATAGTACGTCGAAAAACTAAATCGCGTCGGACCCGAGCCGTTTCTCAGATGAACTTGAACGGATCGGAGACCTCGCCTTCGGTCTCGATCCAGACGCTTTTCGTCTGGAGGTATTCCTCGATCCCTTCGACCCCCTTCTCGCGGCCGATTCCGCTCTTCTTGTAGCCGCCTGATGGCGTCGTGAACGAGGATTTTCGGTAGGTGTTGACCCAGACGACGCCCGCCTTGATTGCCTCGGTCATGCGCATGGCCCGCCTGAGATCGTTCGTCCAGACGCCCGCAGCCAGTCCATACTCAGAGTCGTTGGCCATCTCGACGAGTTCGCTTTCGTCTTCAAACGGAATGACCGAGAGAACCGGTCCGAATACCTCCTCTTGGGCGATCCGCATATCGTTGGAAACGTCGGTCAGGACCGTCGGCGGATAGAAGAGGCCGCCAGGGAGGTCGTCTCGTGGCTCGCCGCCGGTGACAACGGTAGCCCCCTCCTCGCGGGCGATGTTGACGTACTGATCGATCTTTTCGAACTGGTCCTCGAAGGCGATCGGGCCCATCTCAATATCTGGATCGATCGGATCGCCGAGTTCGATCGCCTCGGCACGCTCAACGAGCGCGTCGACGAACTCATCGTGTATGGGCTCGTGGAGGAACAGCCGGGAACCGGCGATACAGCTCTGTCCCGCGGCCGCGAAGATCCCCTTCACTGCGCCGGTTACGGCCTCGTCGAAATCGGCGTCCTCAAACACGATGTTCGGACTCTTGCCGCCGAGTTCGAGCGTCACGGGGACGATCCGCTCGCCGCCCGTTTGTGCGACTTTCGATCCGGTCTCCAGGCCACCGGTGAACGAAATTTTGTCGACGTCGGCGTGGTTAGTCAGGGCTGCTCCGGGCTCCCCGAAGCCGGTGACGACGTTGAGTGCGCCGTCGGGCAGGCCTGCCTCACTGGCGAGTTCGACGAGTCGGATCGTCGACACCGGCGACACCTCCGAGGGCTTGAGCACGACCGTGTTCCCCGCCGCGATTGCGGGCGCGATCTTGTAGAGGGCGAGTGTGAGCGGCGAATTCCAGGGCGTGATCGCACCGACCACGCCATACGGTTCTCGCCTGGTGAACGTGAACATCCGTTGCTGCTCGATCGGGATGGTCTTTCCGTGTACCTTGTCTGCCAGCCCAGCGAAGTAGCGAAACCAGTCCGGAAGCCCCTCCGCCTGCCCTTGCATCTCGCGGAGCAGTTTCCCGTTTCCGTGGGTATCGAGCGTCGCCAGTTCCTCGCTATGTTCCTCGATTGTATCGGCGAAATCGTGGAGTAACTTGCCACGATCGGTAGCCGACAGTGACTGCCACTCGTCGCTCTCGAAACATCGACGCGCGGCGGCAACCGCTCGATCGATGTCCTCGGCCGTCCCGTTGGGGACAGTCGCCCACACTTCTCGCGTATACGGGTACTCGATCTCGAATCGTTCGCCGGACGACGACGTGACGGACTCACCGTCGATGACCATGTCGTACGCAGCCGGCTCGCCGGAAGTTAGCTCCGTCATGTGTGTTAGCGTTTGGCGAATGCTACAATAACTCTTGCGTCTCGGCGAGTGACCGTGTCTGATCGTCAATCGTCCTCGGATCGAACCACGTGAGCGTTCCGGAGCGGTAGTGGCTCAGCGTAAAAACCACAATCGATTTGGCGCGATATGTTCATGGTTCCCACGTATGCCTTCGAACTACGCGTTCCTCAATCCATCGGAAGTCGACCCGACCCCCTCGGCAGTGTCCGGAACGCCCCAAATTGACGTCGCGGGCGAACTCGGCTGTGAGAAAATGCGGCCGCGATTGTGGTACGTCGGACCTGGCGACGAGATGAGCCATCACCGCCAGACCGAGCAAGAGGAGGTCTACTTCGTCGTTCAAGGTCCGGGTCGGATCTCGATCGACGGCACTGATCGCGACGTTCCCGAGGGGACGCTATTACGGATCCCGCCAGAGACGCCGCGCCAGATATTCAACGACACGGCGGACGAGCACGTCTGGTACGTCGTCGGCGCGCCGGCCGTCGAAGACGACGGTCGACCCCCGTACGACGAATGAGGCCGCGAGTGGGAGGTATAACGATCAAAATACCGATATTTAGGGATCCAGGCGGTCCCATTAGTGATCGTGTGTTATAAATCCACGAACGTGTTCTGTGACCAAATACCATACTTTTTTGTTAAGGAGATACGTACGATTGTCTGGAATGCCATCACATAGCAGTAATTGGCGGAGGCGCCAGTTCCTGAAAACGACCTCCGTAGGTATCGGTGCTGGGACACTCGCAGGGTGCCTTGGTGGAGACGACGACGAAGGAGTCGGCGACCAGGTCACGATCGGCGCAGTCGCGCCACTCGACGACCCAATCGGACAGAACATCGAGACAGCAGCCGAGATCGCAGCTGAGGAGCTCAACGAAAACGGTGGAATCGCCGGTGCTGATGTCGAAATCGACATCAGAAACAGCAATTACGAAGTACAGGGGACGCGGTCCCGGTATCAGGAATTGATCCAGGAAGCCGGGGCAGCTATGACAATGGGCCCGTACGTGAGCGAGAATCAGCTCGCCATCATGGACAATATCGCTGACAGCCAAACGATCCATATGGGAGTCGCGTCGGGTACGCCCGGGACGACGGAGCTTCTCGCGGACGACTACGAACGGTACAAGTACTACTTCCGCGTCGGACCGCTGAACGGCTACTTCCGCGGTGAAGAACTACTCAAATTTGCCGAAAACCACATTAGCGACCTTGGCTGGGAGCGAATCGCCATCCTGGTCGAAGACTACGAGTGGACAACGCCAATCTCCGAGGTGATCGACGGGCAGATCGGCGAGGTAACCGACGCAGAGGTCGTCATGAACACACGGTTCTCGGGTGACACCGAGGACTTCTCGCCGCTGTTTGACGAGGCCGAGAGCGCGGACGCAGACGGCATCCTGACGGCGATCGCCCACATCGGAACGGACATGATCGTTCAGTGGTACGATCAAGAGCGGCCGATGGGGTTGGCCGGTACGACCGTACCGGCCGAGGATCCGAACTACTGGGACGACCTTGACGGGTCATGTGCGTTCGTCGCCGGGAGCCTCTTTGGCGGAGTCCAGGGCGCATACCTCACCGAACGCGGCGAAGAGTTCGCCCAGACGTTCGCAGAAGCCGACGGCCCCGGCGTCTCGCCGATGTACCCCGCTTTCCACACGTACGACGCGATGTACATATTCGCCGAAGCGGTCGAAGAGGCCGACGACTCGCTCGACCCTGAGGATCTGATCCCGGTCCTCGAGGAAACATCACACGACGGCTCGGCGGGAACCATCGAGTTCTACGGCCAGGATCACGAGTTTCCGCACGACGTCAAACATGGCGACGACCTCCTGCGCGAAATGCAGTACCAGTGGCAGCCCGATGGCGATGGCGGAGAGCAGGTCGGTATCGCGCCGGAAGAAATTGCGACCGGTGAGTATCAGCAGCCGGACTGGATTTGAACGAATAGGCCCACACGATTCAAGCCGTTCAAGTCGTCGGCGACCGGTCCAATCACCATCAGCGATTTTTCACGCTGCGTCGGTGCCGCTGTAGCTATTGGCTTCTGCCGCAATTGATCGTCGCCGAGCGTTCCCGTCGATCGAGCGCTACAGCTCGACACGCGTGAGTAGACAGCGTCGAATAGTCCGCTACGGACAAGAAATCGGAACGTCGAGGTTCGCCACTCGACGCCGACATTGTCTACGGAGGGCTGTTACTCGACGACGATATCGACCACGAGGGGGCCGTCCTCCGTCACGATGATCGGATTGAACTCAAGTTCCGTGACGTCGTGTTCCGTATACACCCGAGAGACGTTCGATATGACGCGGGCGAGCGCCTCTTTGTCTCCCGCGGGGTACGATCGGTAGCCCTCCAAGAGCCGTCCGGCGGCGGTCTCTTCGATCATCTCCATCGCCATCGACTCAGTGACGGGCAGCGCCCGGTAGGCGAAGTCGTCGAAGAGTTCGACGAAGACGCCACCGGGTCCGAACAGCATGATCGGCCCGAAGTCCGGGTCGTCCGTGAGGCCGATCAGAAACTCAGAACCAGTGACCATTTTCTGGACGAGCACCGATGAGTTTCCGTCAATCGCCGCCAGTTCGTCGAAGGCGTGACGGACAGCGTCCGGAGAATCGAGATCGGGTTTGACGCCTCCGACGTCTGATTTGTGCGCGGTCTGGAGAGGATTGAGTTTGCAGACGACCGGATAACCGATCTCGTCAGCCGCGTCAACGGCCGCCGCCGCGTTGTCGACGATCCGAGTCGGGGCGAACGGAATATCGTATTCGGTGAGTCGTGAGACGGTTTCCTCCCAGCCCTCATCCAATCCCGGCGCCGCCGCGGGTCGCGGCGACGGGAGCGACGGAAGGTCCGCCGCGAGGTACTCCCCGCGCGTCGCAAGATTGTCTAGCGTCTCGACAGCGCGGACAGGATCCCGGAACAGCAGGATGCCTGCGTCTTCAAGGTACGACTGCGTTTCGGCACTCGGCTCGCTTCCGGTGAAGACCATGGCGATCGTCGCGTCCGTATCCCAAGCGACCGCGGCTAGTTGCTCCTCGATTGCCTCGGCCACGGAACCTCCGGTGTTGCCGAACTGGACAATGAGTCCGGATACGTCGTCCTCTAGGACGGCCTGGATACAGCCGACGAAGACGTCGGGATCCCGCAGCGCTGAGGCGGTCAGATCGATCGGATTCGTCTCAGATCCGTACGGCGGGATCTCCTCGGCGATCCGATCACGGGTAGATTCGGAAAGGGAGGCGAGTGGGAGGTCCGATCGTTCACAGGCGTCGGCGATCACCACGGCTGCCCCACCAGAGATGCTGACGACGCCGATCCCGTCTTCCCGGGTTGGATATGCGCTCGACGAAACCCGGGTTGAGGCCTCGACCACGTCGACCAGTTCGTCGACGCTGAAAACGCGGGTGATGCCCGCCTGCTCGAAGACGGCATCATAGATCTCGTCGTCCGTTGCGATGCTTCCAGTATGAGACGCGGCCGCCTCCTCACCTGTGGGTGACGCGCCCGCCCGGATCGCAATGATATCGGTGTCTGTCTCGGCAGCGCGTCGACCGAGTTCGAGCAGTCTCCGTCCCTGTTGGAGTCCTTCGACGTACGTGACGATCGTCTTCGTGTCGGGATCCTCAACGAAGTACTCGAGGAAGTCGATCGCCGTCAGGTCGAGCTCGTTTCCGGTGGAGATCCACTTGCTCGTCCCGATCCCCAGATTCTGCGAGAGCTGGAAGATTGCGCCGCCAAACGCGCCGCTTTGGGTGACGAAGCCGACCGGTCCAGGTTCCAAATCGTCACGTTTCAGGATCGACGAGAACGAGAGCGGTACCGTGTCGCTCAGATTCACGAATCCCTCGGAGTTCGGCCCGACGAGCCTGACACCCGCTTCACGAGCCGCCGTTTCGAGCTCCGCCTCCAGTGATTCACCCTCTGCGCCCGTCTCGGAGAAACCTGACGCGATTACGACCGCATAGGGAATCCCTCGTTCGCCACACTCCCGGATCACCGACGGGGTGAACTTCGCCGGCAACAGCACCATCGCTAGGTCAACGGCCGCCGGGAGATCTGAGACGCTGTCATAGCAGGGTTGGCCGTCGATCTCGTCCGTGTTTGGATTGACGAGATATACGCCTCCGGGGTAGCCGTACTCGTCTAGAAACCGGTACGGTCGCCCGGAGAGTTTGTCCGGATCGGAGGAGGCGCCGACGAGAGCGATCGACTCTGGCGCGAACAATCGGTTGAGCGGGGCATCGGCCGCCTGTTCGAGTGACTCAGTCGAATCCATATTTCTTAAGCTGTGACGCGATCGTATTCTGCTGTACTTCGACCGTTCCACCGGCGATCCTCCAACCGCGGACGAGGCGGTAGAGATATTCGAGCGGTGACTCCTTCATGTAGCCACTCGCCCCATGAATCTGGAGTGATTCGTCGACGGCCATCTGACCGGCCTCGTTGGCTTTGACTTTGGCGATCGAGGTCTCCATTCGCGTCGGTTGCGCCTTGCTCGCGGCCCGGTAGATGAGGAGACGAGCGGCGTCGAGTTCTATAGCCATCCGTGCCAGCTTCCACTCAATCCCCTGGAACTCGGCAATCGGCTGGCCGAACTGGACGCGCTCTTTCCCGTGATCGAGCGCCTTATCGAGCGCATTGAGGCCGCACGCTACGCACATCATCGAGTTGTGACAGCGCTCAACGTTGAACTCCTGGAGTAGTTCCTTGAACGCCTCGGTGCCGTGAGCGAGGACGTGCTCTTTGGGGACGCGACAATCGTCGAGGAACAGATCAGTCTGGATGTGACCGGCCATGTTCTCGTAGCCGTCGCCGACGGTCATGCCCGGTGCGTCGGCGTCAACCATCACGGCGCCAATGTTGTCGTCCTCGAAGCGAGCGTAGACGAGAAATCCGTCGGCGATCAATCCCTTGGTGATCCACGCCTTGCGACCGTTCAACACGACCTCACCGTTCTCGCGGCGCGCGGTCGTGGACATGTTCGAGGCGTCAGTTCCGGCCTCTGGTTCCGAGATCGCGACAGAGAGCACCGCATCACCGTCACAGACACGTTCCAAGTATCGCTCCTTGAGGTAGTCGTTGCCTAGTTCGGCGATAACCCGCGGCGGTCCCATCGAGGAGCGCGAGAGCACGTGTGCCGTGTCGGGGCAGACGCGCCCGACTGCCTCCTGAGCCAGCACGACTTCTAGGGGAGAAAATCCGCCACCACCGTACTCTTCGGGAAGTGCGATCCCGAGCAGTCCGTTTTCAGCCAGCGTTTCCACGTTCGATTCGGGGAACTCGTCGTTCCAGGTGAAGGCGTCGTCAGCGAACTCTCGTTCGGCGATTTCCGACGCCGTTTTCCGAATCATCTGCTGTGTCTCGTCGAATTCGAAGTCCATAGTTCGAGTCTATTGTGTGAGTTAGTCTGATATGCACGGCCCGCCCTGCGAACGAACCGTGCATCTACCAGCATCTACTCGCCGATGCATGCTAACCATTTCGTTATAAGCGACTACATTGACTTATAGTTTCTTTCTATCGTCGGTCGAGCGTCGGAATCCATCCGGTAGCGTCTGGCGATGGAACCAGGTGCACAGCGAGATGAGCCGAACTATTATATCAGGCATGATCCTATTCCGATCCATGGACGCGTGGTTCGATACGACGATATACCTCGGTCTCGCCGCGATAGCCGACAAACGCGGAGACCGACCCGCCTTGATCGCCGGCGACGACGAGATCACGTACGACGACCTATGCGGGGAAGCCCGACGATTGGCCGCCGGGCTGTCCGAACTCGGGGTTTCAACCGGTGACACAATCGGTCTCTGGCTCTCGAACCGCCGCGAGTGGATCGCGACGCAGCTCGCCGCCTCGTGCCTCGGGGTTAGCGTCGTCGCCGTCAACACTCGGTATCGCGCCCACGAGCTCGAGTATATGCTTCGTGATGCGAACTGCGCGGCGCTCGTGACCGAGTCGACCTTCCTGGACATCGATTTCCTCGAGATACTGTCGTCGGTCGTTCCGTCGGTAGGCGAGGTCGATCCCGAATCGTTCGATCCGGACTCGTTCCCCGCGCTCGAACACGTGATCACCGTCGACGAGGGGGACGGGCACCCAGCGACACGCGAATACGCGGACGTCCTGGACGGGGGAATCGATCGCGACGCGATCGAACCCGAGACCGATCCCATGGCCGTCGCAAGCATCTTTTACACGAGCGGTACGACGAGCGATCCGAAGGGATGTCAGCAGACGAACCGATCGCTGATTGCTCACTCCCACGCCGTTGGGGAACATCTCGGTCTGACCGGCGACGACGTCAGTATCGGCGCGCTCCCCTTCTGTGGCGTCCTCGGCTACAACGCGCTGTTTAGCGCACTAACCAGCGGGACGCCGGTCGTCCTGCAGAGTCACTTCGATCCGGCTGAGACGATCAGGCTGATTGACGCCCACGACGTGACCTTTCTGAACGCGATCGGCGCGATGTACTCCCGGATGATCGACGATGACGGGTTCGACTCGGACGCGATGTCGTCGCTCCGTCGGGCCGTGGTCACGTTCATGAACGGGTTCGACGCGACGGAATTCGATCGAATTGAGGACGCGATCGGCGCGCCCCTCGTCCAGCCGTACGGTCTTTCCGAGGCGAACAGCCAGGTGTTCGTGGGCGATCCGACCGACCCGCGTGAACAGCGCAAGCAGGTCGGGGGGCCGCTCGTCGATCCGGGGCGACAGGACGCGCGCATCGTCGACCCCTCGACGGGTTCCGAACTGCCGGCGGGCGAGCGAGGAGAATTACAGCTGAACGGGTACAATGTGATGACCGGCTATCTGAACAAACCGGATCAGACCCAAGCGGCGTTCACGGAGGACGGCTGGCTCCGGACCGGAGATCTCTGTCACCGCGACGAACAGGGATACTTCTACTACCACTCGCGAATGGACGATACGATCCGCGTGCGGGGATTCCTGGTCTCGCCGGCCGAAATCGAAAGCGCCATCCAAGATCACGACGCCGTCGTTGAGGCGCAAGTCGTCGGCGCCGACCACCCCCACCACGGACAGGTACCGGTCGCGTTCGTCGTGTCGAGGACGGAGGATTTCGACGTAAGCGATCTAGAAACGTACCTTGTCGATCGAATCGCAGACTACAAGCGTCCCGCTGCAATCGAGTTCGTTGACGAGTTCCCGCGGACCGAGAGTCCACACGGCGAGAAGGTGCAGAAAGGAAAGTTACGCGAACGGGCGGGATCGGTACTCGGCAGCTGAGAAGCCCGGGAACGAATTACCGTTGTCCCACTCGCCGTTCGGGTGGTGCGTCGAACTACGTCGATATGGTGCCTCTGATTCGATGGGTGACGCCGAGGGAACGACTCTCTTGCTTATAGTTCTTCGTGGAGGTACGGGAGCACGTCCTCGCCGAAGGCCCGGAGTTGCTCGTTCGCTTCTTCGGCGGTGATGCCGGGCACTTCGAACGAAATGTCGATGCTGTAATCTTCGAATCCGAGATCCTCCTTCGTCCGGGAGATCTGATCGATCAGTTCTTCCGAATCGCCGACGAGGACGATGTCCCGCTCAATGAACGTCTCGATGTCGAGGGGAACGTCGGCCGGATCCTCCCCGGGTTTGGCGACCGCCTTGGCGAAGCCGAACGGTCCGAAGAAGTCCCAGCGCTGCTCGACGCCGTCCTTCCAACGCTCGAAGACGTCCGCATCGGAGGCCCCAGTGTTGAAGACGAACCGGCGAAGGGAGAGACCCCGCTTTCGCTCCTCGTCCCAGCCGTAGCGGAAGGGTTCGCCGTCGTACTCGGGTCGGTGATCGGGCCATCCCGCTTCTTCCGACGCCTCGTAGTAGACGTCGGCAATTCGCTCAAGAATCTCGGTCGTCCCGGTCGTCAGATAGCCGTTGATCGCGTTCCGCGCGGCGAACTTGGTTGATCGGGGAGAGGTGACGGGTTCCCAGACCTGTGGATGGGGCTGCTGTTGCGGCTGTGGGAAGACTGGAAGCTTCTTGAGCGTCGAACCACCCTTCAGTACCGGATTGTCGCCCGGATCCGGATCGGCGTCTTCGTCCCAATCTATGAGATCCTCGACTTGGTACTCGGTCACGTCGTCGTTCAGGTAGCCGTAGTCCTGTTCGTGATGCCAGCGCGTGTACGACGGTGGAACGGTGTGAAACTCGCCTTCGTAAGAGAGGACGTCCTCCGTCCAGGCCTTCTTCAGCAATTCGAACTTTTCTTCGAAGCTCCGGCGATTTCGTTCTTCGTCCTGTATCGTTCCACTCCAGTATTGGCCGAGCGTCTCGTTTTCACGGGGCTGGTAGCCGCGACCCACGCCAATTTCTGCCCGCCCATCGCTGATAATGTCGAGCATCGCGGTCTGTTCGGCCAGACGGACCGGGTCGTGCCACGAGAGAATGTTCGCCACCTGGCAGAGAGTAATCTGCTCGGTCCGGGAAGCTACGGCTGTCTGGGCCAGGATCGGGCTCGGGCTGTGTTCGGAGCCGGTGAGTTCGAAGTGGTGCTCAGTGAACACCGCGCGATCAAACCCGTACTCGTCCGCGAGTACGGCGTGTTCAATCTGGTCTCTCGTCACCTGTTTCAGGTCTTCGTGCATTTCTCGAACCGAACCATCGGCAATTATTGATCCGTTCTCGGCGCGCTTGAGCGGGATATTCGTTCCCCCATTGTGGAATACACCAACGTCTGTCATGGTACTGTGTGTGGATGGCACAGAGACAATATTAAACCTTTCCTCTGAGCGGCGTCAGGGCAGCGGTTTCGCAGGCACCGGAACGGCAACCTTTGGTGACCACCCGTGGGGAAGCACTACGACGGAAACGTAATCGTGTGACCGTGATCGTCTAGCGTTCGCCCCTCCCGAATTTTATATTTCCTCCATTTCGACTACGCCGATCAGTCCGTCGAATTCATCCCCTGGAAGGTCAAGATGGCGGTTCGGTTGAGGCTACGGAACTTCGAATCAACGTGCTGTTCTACGGCTCAATAGGCGCATTCATCTGTGGTGAATATTTTAAGTTATTACGGGTGTTGAATCCCGTCTCCCAGTCGTTCGCTGTAGCGTTGTGGGTTATCATGATATCCCACTATCGTTTACATCATTACATATGTAATTGTCCGGTGCGAGAGATTTACCTCCGTGCAATTAGAATATAGTATTTCTACCAATTACAAACATAATTTTGTAATGAAGAACTTCGGTGCTCGTTCTTACCTATAACGTAATACTCAGTAATGCTCATAAATCCGTGAGGCGGCCAATAGCGTCGATATGAGCAAGAGGATGTACTACGGTCATCAGTCCGAGAGGCTGGTATCTCGGTCGTCGATTCGATTCTGATGGATGCAGGTGCGATGGGGCGACGCAGGCCCGGTGTCAACGCGAACCGATGAGCGGACGACAATGGGGTCAGGAGTACATAATGTTCAGTTCCAGTTCGTTGGACGTCGCCAGGAGCATATTCGGCAGTTCTTCTTCGTACCAGTCGCCTTTCATCCGATGGACAGGACCGGAGACGCTGAACGCGCCGACCACGCGATCGTCCGGTCCGAGTACGGGTGCACCGATGGCGTTGACGCCTTTAATGTGTTCCTCCCGATTGAACGCGTAGCCACGCTCGCGGATCTCCGCTAGTTCGTCGAACAGGGCATCGGGATCGGTGATCGTGTGCTCGGTTTCCTGCTCCAGGCCACATTCGTCAATTATCTCTTCAACCCGCTGTTCGGGAATGAATGCCAGAATGGACTTCCCGGCCGCGGCGACGTGGAGATTGACCCGTTTACCGACGCTCGAGTACGCTTTCACGGCTTTCTCCCCTGTACTCGTGTACAGGTAAACGCCCCGGCCGTGCTCCTCTACGACGAAGTGGGCTCGCCCGCCGGTTTCTTCGGCGAGTTGCTTCACCTTAGGCTTGGCGTGGATGTACGACTCAGAGTTGTTGCGGACGTACTCGCCCAGGGTCAGGAACCGGAGACCGAGGTAGTAGATGTCTCCCCGCTTAACGACGAATTCGTTCTGTTCGAGCGTCGCGAGATGGCCGTGAACCGTGCTGGGCGCCATATCAAGCTCCGAAGCCAGCTGCGTCACGCGAGCACCGTCCAATGCCTTGAGTGCGTTGATGATTCGCAGGGACGTTTCGGTCGTTTGCAGCCCGCCTTTGGGTTCAGTTGCCATGGTCAATGTTTACACGAGACCCCTTATAAAATTCACTATGGCGGAATCTCTATTCGGCACGCGACATCAATACATTGTTCCAGCCGAATTTTCGGCCTAGCGGTTGAACGGTGGTTTCGTCGGGCTGTTACTCCGCATCTTGTCATCATTTAGCGTGGGCCATCGTGGCGTGTTATCACGTGTTTAGCGAAACATTTGCCGTGTCAACGCCGGACCGGTATAACATTCGCCAGCATCGAAAGAGCGAGTTTCGGCTGCGGCGATTGGATCGGGCGCTCTCCTATGATGAGATTTGCGGTATGACCTCGCTTCCCACTGTCTCGACCGCAGACGCGAGGACGTCGTAGGAGAGGCCCGGGTGGTCCATCCGTAGGATAATGTGATCTTCGGCACCTAACAGGTCGTCAAACTCGAGGAGCTGGCGCACAAGCTCGTCGGGAGAACCATAGAGGGCCTCCTCGCGCCACTTGGCTTCGGGATCGTCTGCGCGCGAGAACTCGTCGGAAGATTCGGCGAACCACTTCGCGTAGACGCCCTTAGTGTGAGCCAGCCCGTCAACCATCTTCTCCCAGGCGTCCTCGGCGGAGTCGCCCACGAATGCGTCCCGGAGGAGGTAGGTCGGGAACGACTCGTCAGCCTCATCCGCGATCCAGCCGAACTGCCGTTCGACGACGTCCTTGCTGTCGCCCCCAGCGATGTAGCCGTCGGCGATCCGGGCTGCGCGTCGTACGCCTGGTTCAGCATACGAACCGATGAGGATTGGGAGATCGGTTCCCTGTACCGGCGTCGGCGTAACGATCGCGTCCTCGTATTCGAAGATGTTGCCGTCGTAGGAGAACGGTTTGCCGGTCCAGGCGTGATTGCAGACGCGAACGCAGTCGACTAGACGGGCAACACGCTCCTCCTTCGGCACGCTGAAGGTCTCGAATTCAGGGTCTCGGTATCCAATCCCCAAACCGAGTTGGAAGCGGCCGCCAGAGAGCAGGTCAACGACGGCAGCGTCCTCGGCGAGCCTGATCGGATCGTAGAACGGTGCCAGTGCGAGCGACGTCCCGATCGTTATCGTGTTCGTTGCCTCGGCGAGCGCCCCGCACATCGGAAACACCGACGGAAGGTACTCGTCGTCGGTGCCGTGATGCTCGGATACCCACGCCGAGTGGAATCCCTCGCGTTCGGCGAGTCGAACGAGGTCCACCGTCTGTCGATAGCGCTGGCGCGTCGATCGCGCATCTTCTTGCGGTCGCTGCGTCGTGAACAGGCCAATTCCTACGCGCATACGACTATCGTTCGCATGGGAGAGTAAAAGGTTTGTTCCGCGAGCGGTCGAACCGTCATCGCCGTCGAGGCACCGGTCGGCAGGAGCACACCGCCTCCGTCGACAGATACAATCTGAAGGCGATTCGCAGGTCCAGCCACGATCGATCGGCAAGCGCAATTAGGGGTCGGACCGCGGTCGAGATCAGGGTTCGTACTCGGCTGGACCGAACTCCGGATCGCGATCCTCTAGGAACGCGGCCGCGGCTTCTTGCGTGTTCGGTACCTGCCGGAGTTCGGCGATGTGATCACGCTCGAGCCGGTACTCCTCGATCGGTTCCGCTGGCTGGCACTCCCGGACGACCGCTCGCGCCGCATTGACGGCGTCGGGACTCTTCGACGCAATATTGGTAGCCAGATTGACGGCACGCTCGCGCGGATCTTCGACGAGTTCCGAGACCATCCCCAGATCGTACGCCCGGTCGGCCGGGAGGGGGTTGCCGGTGTAGAGCATGTGCCTCGCGACGCCGTCGGGGAGGAGTCGCCGCAGCGGGCCGTAGCCACCGACGATTCCGACGGTGATCTCCGGGATCGCGAACGACGCGCCCGCCGAGGCGACACGGAGGTCGCACAGCGACGCGATGATGGCCGCGGCGCCGACGGCTGGTCCGTCGACGCCGACCACGATCGGTAGAGGGTGGTCGTAGACCGTTTCGAGCAA
Organism: Natronosalvus sp. KLKA75; assembly: GCF_059736265.1. Taxonomy (NCBI): domain Archaea; kingdom Methanobacteriati; phylum Methanobacteriota; class Halobacteria; order Halobacteriales; family Natrialbaceae; genus Natronosalvus; species Natronosalvus sp. KLKA75. The sequence goes on along the minus strand of NZ_JCAQIC010000002.1, from coordinate 157,549 downwards.
ATTCATGTAGACCTCGTCGCGGTACGAGGCGGCGTCGGGATCGTACTCGCGAAACTCCGTGACGTCGTGGCCTGCAGAGAAGGTCCGGTCGCCCCCAGTGGTCAGCGCGATAACGCGCTCGTCCTCCCGCGGGAGCGAGTCGAGCAGGTCGGTCAGCGCTTCGAGATCCTGGTACCTGAGCGCGTTGACCGGCGGTCGATCGATTGTGACGACGCCGACGGCGTCGTCGACTTCGTACGACAGGATTTCCTTGCTCATCGTTGATCGTCCTCCTGGAGTGGATGTATGCAGTCGTCCATACCGTTCCATTTCGGCACCGCCAGCATCAATCTAGTGGTCGAATCGCGATCGATCCGTACCTTCTTAGCTGAGTACTCCCAACGAGGGGTCGTCATGGAAGCCACGCCGGACGAACTGTCCACCTACCGAACGCTTTCGGGGGCCGTCGTTCCGCGGCCGATCGCCTGGACGTCGAGTCGCGACGCCGACGGACGAGACAACCTCGCGCCGTACAGTTTCTTCACCATCGCGTGCGTCGATCCACCGATTCTGGCCGTGTGTCCGATGAACTTCGAACCCGACCTGAAGGATACGCCCGCGAACGCGATCGAGACCGGTGAGTTCGCGATCAACGTGGTCACCGCGCCACACGCGAAGGTGATGAATGAATCTAGCGAGGCGATCTCGTCTGGGGAGAACGAGTTCGATCACGTCGGCGTCGAAGCGGCGGAGTGTACGGTCGTCGACGCGCCGCGTGTCGCGGACGCGCCGGTGACGTTCGAGTGTCGGCTGTACGACGCCGTCGAGTTACCGACGTCGATCCTGCTCCTCGGCGAGGTCGTCAACGTCCACCTCGACGAGTCCGTGCTGGTCGACGGAAAACTTGACGTCGAGAAGATCGACGCGATCGGTCGTCTCGCGGGCGGCTACTACGCGTACACGAGGGATCGCTTCCACATGGAGCGACCGGGGTGACTCGCCCAAACCACGTTTAGTCGGAGAGCCGGTTCTTCCGATAGTAGTCGGCACACCAGTCCGAACAGACCTCGCTTCCCTCGACGGACTGAGTCTCGTCTGGATCATCGAGGAGGAGTTTGCCGCAGTTCTCGCACTTGCGGTTGACGCGACCGAGGAACGGTTCGATCCAGGTCACGCACTCTCACCCCCGTTGCGGCCCGATCGATCGGGATCGCCGTCCGTCGATCCCTCGTCGTCGGTTCCGCCGTCCGAGACGACCCGTTCGCCGTGTTCGACGTCGACGCCGTAGACTTGCTGTGCGCGTTCCGGGGAGACGTAGCCGCGTTCGACGTCGCGGAGCACCGCGTCGATGTCCCTGTCGGTCGGGTCGCCGTATCCGCCACCGCCCGCGGTGCGGATCGAAACGACGTCGCCCTCGGAAAGCGCCACGTTCGAGAACTTCGACGGGGAGACGGCGTCCTCGCGCTCGTCGACAGGAGCGGCGTCGTCGTCCTCGCTGCGCTGCAGGAGGATCTCGTTGGGTGCCGCTGAATCGCCGCCGTGGACGCCCCACGGCGGACGGGTCACGCGGTCGGCGAGCGCGTTGACCGACATCTCGCCCTCGGCGAGTTCCATCTCCCAGACCACGCCGAGACCGCCGCGGTACTCGCCGGGCCCTTCCGAATCTTCGCGCAGGCCGTACCGCCGCATCAGGAACGGGTACTTCCGTTCCAGGATCTCGATCGGCTGGTTTTTCGTATTCGATATTTGCGATTTTGCGGCGCTGATACCGTCGTGGGTCGATCGACCACCCCAGCCACCCTCAATGAACATATAGAAGGCAAAGTTGCCGTGCGTCTCGGTTGATCCGCCGCCGGTGAAGTTGAGACTGGTTCCGATGTTCGCGCCGGTGACTCGTTCGGGCAGCGCGTCAGCGAACGCACGGATGATCGCGTCGATGACGCGCTTTGACGTCTCCGTGTTACCGCCGAACGTGGCCGCTGGGTGATTCGCGTTCAGCACCGTCCCCGGCGGAACGAGGATGTGGACGGGACGGAAACAGCCCTCGTTGAACGTGATGTTCGGGTCGGTGAGATGGTAGAGTGCGATGTAGACGCCCCCAGCGGTCACCGTCCACGGACAGTTGATCGGCCCGTCCGTCTGTTCGTCCGTCCCCTCGAAGTCGAAGATGATCTCGGAGCCGTCGACGGTGACTTCGACCTCGATCCGGACAGAGTTGTCCGTGATCCCGTCGTCGTCCATGTAGTCGACGCCGCGGTAGGTGCCATCCGGGATCTCCTCGATCTCGCTGCGCATCAATCGTTCAGAGTGGTCCCGGAGAGCGGCGCAGGCGTCCTCGAACGTCTCCCTGTCGTACCGATCGATCAGTTCGTAGATGCGCCGCTCGCCGGTCAGGTTCGAAGCGATCTGGGCGCGCATGTCGCCATGAGTCGACTTCGGGATTCTGACGTTCGAAAGCATGAACTTCCAGAGGTCGCGACGCTCCTCGCCGCCTTCCCAGATCTTCACCGGTGGGACGCGGATTCCTTCCTGATAGGCATCCGTCGCGTCGCCGGCGAATCCGCCCGCACTCATCCCGCCGAGGTCGATTTGGTGGGCCCGGTTGGCCGTGAACGCGATCAGATCCTCCGTCTCGCGATCGAAGACGGGCCTGATGACCGTGTGGTCCGCGATGTGGGTTCCCCCGCGGAACGGATCGTTGTGCATCAGCATGTCGCCGGGTTCTAGGTTCTCCCGACCGATCTCCTCGACTGCCCACTCGACGGAGTACTGCATCGATGCGATGTGGATCGGCACATAGTCGGCCTGACCGACGATGTTGGCGTCGGCGTCGAAGACGCCCGTCGAGAAGTCTTTCGCGATGAGGATCGACGAATAGGCTGTCCGCATCATCGTCACCCCCATCTCGTTGGCCGTCGATCGTAGGTAGTTCCCGACGACCTCCTGGGTCACCGGATCCACGTCGTATTTGTCACTCATTTCGATCCCTCCTCAATGACGACGTTCCCGATTCTGTCGACGTGTGCCTGCTGTCCGGGCGGCACGACAGTTGTCCCCTGGGGTTCTTCGATCACGAACGGTCCCGCGAGTTCGTGACCCGATTCGAGTCCCGTTCGTTCGTAGACTTGCGTCTCGTACTCGCCGTCGTCGAAGACGATCGGCCGCACCTCCGCGAGTGCGTCGTCGAGCGAACCGGGATCGGTTTCGTCGGTGCTCTCGACGGATAACGCGTCCGGGACGGGCCGGAAGCCGACGATGTCGACAAGCACGTTGACGATTTCGACCGGATCACTCTCGCTGCTATGACCGTACAGTTGCTCGTGGCGGTCGTGGAACCGAGTTTCCGCACGATTGAGGACGTCGCGATCGATCGGCGGTTCCGTTTCGAGGGGAACCGTAACCTCGTAGGCCTGTTCCCGGTAGCGCAGGTCGACCGAGAGTCGTGCGGCCACCTCCGTGACGTATTCGTTCTGGTCGTCGATGACCGCAATTCCGTCTGTGATCATCTCCTCGAAGACGGCGTCCAGTTCCGATAACGTCTCGCCGCGTACCTCGTCGAGCGGGTGGAGGAACGACTGGAGCTGGTCGTACTTGAAGTCCGTCGTCACCATCCCTGCGGCTGAGAGCACGCCCGCGTTGGGCGGCACGATGGTCCGGGGGATGTTTGCAACGCCCATCACGCCCGGGGCGTGCATCGGTCCCGCGCCGCCGAACGCGACGAGCGCGAACTCCCGGGGATCGTACCCTCGTTCGACCGTTACCGTCCGGATTGCCTGTGTGAGCGTGTTCATCCCGATCTCGAGGATGCCGAGCGCGGTCTCGCGGACGCCCATATCCAGTTCCCCACCCAAATCGGCGATTGCCTCGCGTGCTGCCTCGACGTCGAGGTTCATCTCGCCGCCGATGAACTTGTCCGGGTTGAGTCGACCGAGGACGAGGTTCGCATCTGTGATCGTCGGTTCGGTGCCCCCTTGGCCGTAACAGACCGGCCCCGGGTCCGCCCCGGCCGATCGCGGGCCGACCTTGAGGAGGCCGCCGTCGTCGATCCACGCGATCGATCCGCCGCCAGCGCCGACGGCTTCGATGTCGATCTGCGGGAACTGGACGGGGATGCCCCACTCAATCTCCCCTTCCGTCGAGGTGATGGGCTCGCCGTCGACGATCAGCGAGACGTCACAGGAGGTCCCGCCCATATCCATCGTGATGAGGTTCGGTGAGTCGGCGCTGCCGTAGTGGTTCGCCCCAGATACGCCGCCCGCTGGACCCGAAAAGAGCGTCTTGGCGGGGACGCGAGAGACGTCTTCGACCGGGAGTAATCCCCCGTTCGATTGCATGATGTTGATCGGGACGTCGATACCCAGGTTCTCGAGGTCCCGCTCCAGTCGCTCGACGTACCGGCCGGTCTTCGGTTTGACGTACGCGTTAGCGATCACCGTGCTCGCGCGCTCGTATTCCTTGGCCTGCGGGAACACGTTGTGGGAGGTGCTGACGGCCGCTTCGGGGTGGTGCTCGTCGATCAGTTCGGCGAGTCGTCGCTCGTGGGACGGATCGAGGAACGAGTACAGCATCGAAACGGCGTACGAGACGTCCTCGTCCAGCGCTGCGTAGGAACGGATAACGTCGACGGCTACCTCCTCATCCAGCGGTTCGTGCTCGGTGCCGTTAGCACGAATTCGACCGGGAATCCCGTGACGGTCCTGCCGGGGAACCAGTGGCTCCGGCTTCGTCCACTGTCGATCGTACTGATTCTCCCTGTCGGTGCGCATGATCTCGGGGATGTCCTCGAACCCGTCGTTCGTGAGAAACGCGATTCGCGTCCCCGGATTTCGTTCGATCGCGATATTCGTCGCGACGGTCGTTCCGTGGTCGAAAGCGTCGATAGCGCCGGGATTGACGGACGAACTGATGAGCGCGTCGATCGCCCCTTCCGACGGATCGTTCGGCGTCGACGGAACCTTGAGAGTCTCCACCTTTCCGTCGTTCGCGACGACGAGATCGGTGAAGGTGCCACCGATATCTATGCCTACACGTGCCATGCAATGCGCTTTGTTCCCCTCTGGCATGAATATGCTGGGTTCGGTGGAGCTAACGGACGTCGGTTCAGTCGGCTAACGATTTGGTAAACGAACTTTGTCTTTTTGGTGACGACGTTCGTCGGAGGTAGTTGGATAGCAATCAGGCGTCAAATCGATTTCGTATCAGTCTCGTGAATGCTCTCTCAATGGTGAACCATGTGTGTCGCTTGGTGTTGGCGGACCGCCGGAATCGAACGATTCTGCGGTCCGTACCAAGGATAGTACACTACTCCGCTAACAACTCGTAGTCCAAGGGCTCGAGAATCGGCTTCCCGTCATCAACTACTACCGTTAGGGCCCGTATCCGGTATGAGCGTGACGAACTCGTCCGATCGATAGAAATTTACGGTCGGCCCCGTATTCAAAACCTATACGGGACTGAAATTATGGCCGAAGAAACGTACGACATTGTGATCGTTGGGTGCGGAATGGCAGGTCTCGCCGCCGGATTGAGAGCGACGGAACTTGGCGAATCGGTGTGTATCCTGGAGAAGTCGCCGAAGAAACATCGCGGCGGCCACACGCGGTTCACCGAGTCGTTTCGGATTCCAACGGCAGACATCGACCTCGATGCCGAGTTCAACGTCGAGGACTACACGTCGGCGGACTTCTATTCGGACATCATGAATGTGACGCACTACCGGGCCGACAGCGACCTGGCCAAGCGCGTTGCAAACGACGCCGCCGAGACGTTTGAGTGGCTAACCAACCTCGGAATCGAGTGGGAATATCGGGCGCCTCACCCAGGATACACCGCGGGCCGAGTGTGGCTCCACGGCGAGGACTTCATCGACGAACTCGTCGAGATACTCGAGGAGCGAGACGCGACCTTCTACTACGAGACGACGGCTCAGGGAATCGTCCGGAACGACGACGGCGACGTGGTCGGCGTCGATGCCCGTGTCGAGGGCGTAAAGACGACGTTCACGGGCGACGCAGTCATCCTCGCGGCCGGCGACTACGGATCAAGCAAGGAGAAACGCACGCGCTACTACGGTCGCGGATACGGGAACATGAAGGTCCGCGGGAGCAGGTACAACACGGGTGAGGCCGTCGAGGCGACGATCGACATCGGCGCCAAGACCGAAGGTGAGTGGGGCGACGCCCACATGGCCCTTATCGATGCGCAGTCGCCTGACTTCGAGGGAGGAATTACCCGAATCGACGGCTACCAGTACGGGCTGATCGTCAACCACGACGGCGAACGATTCGTCGACGAGGGCGAGGATGCACGGGCCCACACGTACGCCAAATTCGGCCAGCGGATCTTCGAACAGCCCTACCACGAGGCGTTCATCCTCGTCGACTCGAAAGTCGTCGACGACGTCGCGCACATGGGTCCGTCGAACCCGATCACCGCTGACAGCATCGAATCCCTCGCGAACCGACTCGGCATCGAAAACGTCGACCAGACGGCTGAAACGGTCGAGGCGTACAACGCAGCGAGCGATCCGGGCGATTACAAACCGAACGAACTGGACGGCAATGAGGCGACCAGCATTGAACCGCCGAAGTCGAACTGGGCACTTCCGCTCGACGAACCGCCGTACACCGGCTATGCGGTCACCGGTGGCATGACATTCGGCTTCGGCGGAGTTGCGATCACCCCGGACGCGAAGGTGCTCGATACGTGTGATCGACCGATCCCGAACCTTTACGCGGCGGGTAACAGTACCGGCGGACTCTTTTACCACAACTATCCCGGTGGGACCGGCCTGACGAACGCGGCGGTCTACGGGAAGATTGCGGCTGAAACGGCCGTCGAGGAGCTGGACTAGCGGTTCGCTCTCTGCTCAGACTGCCAAGCGGTTTCGTTCGCGATTGCCGCCGGGTGGCGGCCGACAGCCGAAACCGGCCCGTTCGATGTCCCGGTATCCCCGCATTCGGAGGCGCAGTAGAGTCAGTAACTAAAATAGGATCGACGAAACGGGAACCGTCAGCGTCGAAACGTAACTACTAGCGGAAGTAGCGCTTTCAGTGGCGACTACCGACCAGTAGCGCATCCTGCGTGCGGTCGGTTCTCGCACAGGCAAAAGCGCATTACTACCGATATCGATCCATCGTATTCGAACGGTGGTGCTCATTCTGACCGGAAGAATAAATAGGAGATCAAACGAACCTCTACAGTGTCAATGAAGTCGCAGAAATTTCGCCAGCTACTCGGCACCTTCGCCACGGGGTGTACCGTCGTCACGATGGAATCGGAGACGCCGCACGGACTCACGGCGAACGCGTTTTCGAGCGTCTCGGTTGATCCGCCACTGATCCTGATCTGTGTCGATCACGGCACGAACAGCTATGAACTCCTCTCTAGCGGGGACGTTGATGGTTTCTGCGTCAACATCCTCTCCCGGTCCCAACAGGATCTCGGCGAGTACTTTGCTAACATGACCGACCTGGAGGAAGACCCATTCGAGACACGAACCGTCGACGAGTACGACACCCATGCGCCGGTGTTCGAGGGAGACCTCGCCTTCCTTGACTGTGATCTCTACGAGAGTCAGCGCGCCGGCGACCACACAATCTACCTCGGCGAAGTACAACAGGGAGAGATCCTCAACCCTGAGGCTGCACCACTGGCGTTCTACGGCGGCGAGTGGGGTTCAATCGTTCTCGACAAATGATGGGTCGCGATCGACGAGCGCAGCGCCGACTGTAACGCAATTTCCTGCTTCTGGCCCGAATCGATCGAATTTCCCCTGGCGAAAAATATAATTGATCGAAATCGCCCTTCTCAGTCGCCCGTGTAGATACCGTCGGGATCAAGCTGCTCGCGGAGCAGTCGGAGTTCGTCGGTCGTCGGTACGGGCGTCTCGGTGAGATCGTCCGAGACGGTGATCTTCCACCCGGTCGACGACTGGACGTCGTCGACGCTGACGCCGGGATGGAGGCTCTCGACGAGCATTTCGCCCGACTCGTCGAAGCCCAAGATCGCCTTGTCCGTGATGACCGTATCCGGTCCACCGCGAAGTCCGAGTTCCTCACGGTCCGTGTCGGGGTCGAGGTAACCCGGGCTCGTGACGAAGTCGACCCGTTCGGGGAAACGTCGGCGACGGTGCGGCGAGATGATGATGGTCCGGTGGGCATTGCTGGCGATTTCGCAGGCGCCGCCACTGCCGGGAAGCCTGACATCGGGATCATCGTACTCACCGATCACAGTGGTGTTGATGTTCCCGTACCGATCGACCTGCGCGCCGCTAAGGAATCCGACGTCAATACGGCCGCCCTGCAGGTAGTAGGAGAATCCGTTCATCATCGACTCCACGTTGAGCGCTCCCGAGGCAAGCACCGGATCGCCGATCGAAAGTGGCAGCGAGCTCGGATCCGAGCCGATCGTCCCGGACTCGTAAATCAGTTCGAGTTCGGGTGCGTGGCTCCGTTTGGCGAGGTTGCACGCGAGGTTTGGAACCCCGATCCCGACCAGAGCCGACTCGTCGTTTTCGAGTTCGTTCGCCGCCGCCGTCACCATCAGTTCCGTATCGGTATACTCCATCAGTACTCACCCATGTCGATCGGGGTCGCGTACTTCGAGTCAACCTGCAACTCGAGCAATCTATTCGCCCCGAGTTTTTCGAGGTACTCTCGTCGATCGGCCACCCCATACACCCACTCGTCGAGCCACTCGCGGAGCCTGTCGTTCGAAGCAGACACCTCGTTCCACTCAAGGTAGGCCTCGTTGTCGCGATCGTAGTAACCTTGTGCGTACGACGGGTGGCAACCGTAGGGGACGCGGACGACGTGATCGACGGCGTCGCCCGTCAGGAGAGTTCTGTTCGGATCACTGCGGATGATCTCGGTCGAACACAACTCCTCAACGCAGAGGACGACCGTGTCGGCGGCCAGCGCTGCCTCCTTTTGTTCCCCGCTGATGCCCCAGAGGTGGGCGTTGCCGTCCTCGTCTGCCCGCTGTGCACAGACGATGGCGGCGTCCGGATTGAGCGGCGGGACGACGCAAACCTCGCCGTCGCCATAGGGATTCGAAACCGTTCGGATCGCGTCATTGTGGTCGGCGAGATCCGACCCAACGAACGTTCGAACGGGCATGAACGGCAGCGCGCTCGCTCCCGCGTGGAGCCGCGCGGTCAGCCCGTAATGTGTGTACTCCTCGATGTCGAGTTCGACGGGGACCCCATCTTCGACGGCACGCCTAAACGCTCGCAGACTTCCGACGCCAGGATTTCCGGCCCATGAGAACGTCACCTTCGACGCACACTCCGCAGCAATCAGTTGATCGTACACCAGGTCGGGCGTCAACCGTATGAGTTCGAGATTGCTGTACCCCTGTCTGATTATCTCGTGGCCGGCCGCGAAGGGAATCAGGTGGGTGAAGCCTGCGAGATAGAGGCTGTCACCATCGTTGATGGCCTTCCGTACGGCGGCCTGCATCGGTTTCACTTTGCTCATCGGACTCGTATAGTGCTACCACAGGAAAGCACTCATATAAATCCACCTCCGAATAATCGAGTGAGAGATCGGTTCGCGGTGGCGTATCGGACTCTGATCGTACGGTCAACCTGACGATTGGCCGGATTACGGGCGCTCAGTCGAGCCCAAAGTAGTCGACGATCAATCGCCCCTCTATATAGGGAACCTCGTGTTCGTCGGCGTACGCCCGGGCGTTGATTGGCGCAAGCGCATTACCGGTCTCGTCGTCGAGCATCTCACAGACGACGACCGCAGGAGAGAGGGATGCGGCCCGTGCGAGGGACAGTCCGAGTTCGGTATGCCCTTTACGCTGGGCTAACAGGCCAGGCGCTCCTCGCAGGAGGTGTACGTGGCCGGGAACGCGAAACTCGGCCGCGAAGTCGGTCGCCGTCGGTGTCGCGGCCAAATCCCCGATCGCACGAATTGTCGTCGATCGATCGTCGTCGGTGATCCCAGTATAGGTGTCGCGGTGGTTGACGGTGAGCGAGAATGACGACCGCTCGCCGTATCCGAGTTCCTCGTTCGAGACGGCGGGGTGGTCGATTTCGTCGGCAAGGAAGGGAAGGTCGAACGCGTCGGCGATCTCGTGGCCGAGCGCGACGCAGATCAACCCGCCGGCATCGTTCCGGAGACGCGTAACTGCATTCGGTACCACTGACGCCGCGTGGTAGATCAGGTCAACTTCTCCCTCGCGGTCGGCCGCATCGTGTACCAGTACGGGCTCTCCGCCGCGGAGGGAGTTAATCGCCTGGTCGATCGCCCCGCCAGGGGCCCATCGACTCGAAATATCAGTTCCCTTTGACATGGATGGTGAGGGAATCGCCATCGTCCACCTCGAGATCGTCGCGGAGTTTCACCGGAGCGATCACCTCAAGCTGGTTGTCGTCGTGGTGCGTCCGTTTCGGAACGATAGCGTGTGCGTTTTCGTACGTTGCTCCGCCGGCAGTTTCGATCGCCACCGGATGGCACGCTGCCGGCCCATACGTCCGTTCCTCATCCTCCCAGCCATCGATCTGAACCGGATCGAGCGAGGAGAGAATGCTCCGTCGCCGTTGACTCTCCTGTGTCAGGTCGACGTTCAGCGTGCCGGGAAACGGTTCATACCCGAGCCGGTTTCGGAATTGTCGAGCGTATCCCGGTAGCGAGATGTAGTGTTTCCCTTCGTTCATCCCGCTCGTGGCGGTGCCCACCAGCGTGACGGGTGATTCGTCGAAAATCTGTTGATACTCCTCGTACTCGGTCTGGAGGACCCGACCACCGCGTTCGGTGATCGCGACCCACTGGCCGTCGCTCGTCGTCTCCCGTTCCACGAAACCTTCCTCTTCGAGGCGCTGCAATCGGCGAGAGGCAGTCTGACTGGACGCGTCGAGGTCCTTAGCAAGTCCAGAACACGAGACTTTGATCTCACCACGGAGCGCACCATCGAGGGCGAGTAATTTGAGGACAGTGAACTCTCCCGGCCCCATGTCAGTGAGTGTCATTACCACAGAATAGCTTCTCTCTGTCTCTACTAAAGTGTACCGGAGAGGCTGTTACGCCACTGGTTCGATCCATCCTCGAACTGCTCTACGGATCAACTCCGCGATTGTATCGATCGTCGGTTTTTGCCAGCGGTTGCCTGCAGCTCTCGGTAACATCAACTCTGCCGAGACGATGGATGATACGCTAGTCGCAGCCGGACGTTCCAGAATCGGTTACTGCAGATACCAGAGTGTGAGTCAGTAACAATGTATTTGTATACCCTTCGGTTATTGTCCCCCATGGACAGGGTTTTTGCCCCGTGGCGGATGGACTGGATTACCAGAGACGACGAGGACTTCGACGGCTGCGTGTTCTGCAATCTCCCCGATCAAGACGCTGACAGAGAGAACCGAATCGTCGCTCGCTCCAGCGATGCTTACGCTGTCCTCAACAAATCGCCGTACACGCCGGGACATCTGCTCGTCCTCCCGTTTTCCCACACCGGTGAGATAGAAAATATCAAACTAGACGATTTTTTCGATGTTTTCAAACTGGTACAGCTCTCGGTTCGGGCCGTCAAAACCGCCCTCGCACCCGATGGGTTCAATATCGGCATGAACATCGGTGAAGCCGGTGGCGCGTCAATCACCGATCACGTTCACGTCCACGTCGTCCCGCGGTGGAACGGCGACACGACATTCATGCCCACAACGGCGAATTCGAAAGTAGTTGCGGAGGCCCTTGACGAAACGTACTCTCGCCTGCGCGAGGCGTTCACCGAATTAAATTGCGGCACGGAGACAGACCCTGATTCAGCGATTCTAGTTTCGTAGGTTGCCGCCCGAACCGATCACTCACGATATCAGCGTGGGACTACTCGAACGAGGTTCCGTCCTGTTGAGATACATCAATTGTGTTCGGCGTGCGTCTGCTGCATGTTCGGCAACCGTCTCCAGGATATTCGGCGTTGTACTGACAAACTGAACGTCAACGGCGGTGCTATCGCGCTCGGGCACCCGCTGGGCTGTTCCGGCGCCCAAATTACGACGACCTCGCTCCACGAACTCGCCCGTCGCGACGGCCACTACGGCCTCGCGACGATGTGCGTCGGGTTCGGCCAGGGCGTCGCCGTCGTCTTCGAGCGGGAGTGAGCCGGCTCGAGCGTGCTATTTTGTCGAGACGAAAATCCAGTTCGCGCGATCAGGACTCGAGCAGCTGCATCTTGAAACCGTACCGGGTCACGCCCTCCTGGGTGTAGATTCGCCGGATCGTCGCGTCGACGCTGTCGCCGACCGACACGGACGCCGTGTCGGGCGTCAGCACCTGCGTGGGGGTCGAGACGGGCTCGTCGTCGGGTTCGGGGCCGTCGAGTGCCACGACGGCGCTGACGAACGCCCCTTCGCGGGCCTGCTGCTCGACGAACTCCGGTGGGGCGCCGCCCTGGCCGATCACGGTCGCCGCTTCGACAGTTCCCGTCCCGGGGAGGGCGACGTCGTCGTACTCGTCGAGCGTTCCGCACTCCCGACATGCACCGGCGGGCGGGAACGCGAGTCGCCCGCACTCTCGGCACCGGCCCGCGACGAGGCGGTGGCGCTGGGCCATCGTCCGTTTCCAGCTGGGGACGCTGACGTAGGCGCCGCCGCCGTCGGGTTCGCCCGGCGTCACGTCGCCGCGAATGCGGAGGTACTCGCCGTAGGAGAGCGTTCGGTCGCCCTCGAGGGCGGTTTCGACGGGGACGCTTTGGCTTGAACTCGAGTCGTCGCCCGCGTCGCTCTCGCCCACCTCGAGGCGCATCGTAATCGCGCCGCCGCCCGACCCGTACGCGACCAGGCCGAGCGAGCGGTGGCCAGCCTCGAGCGCCTTCGCGAGCCCGAGGAGGGTGCTCGCGGCGCCCGTGTCCCCGAGGTCGTGGACGGTCGTCCCCGCCTGGATCTGCTCGGTGTCGACGCCCAGCGCGCTCGCGGCGCGATAGGGCAGTTTGCCGTTCGGCGACTGGAGGCAGGCGGCGTCGACGTCCTCGAGGGAGGACTCGAGCCTGTCCGCAGCCGATGCGACGGCGTCGGTGTAGGCGTCCCGGTCGTACTGCGTGATACCGAGGCCATTCGTCTCCCTCGATCCCGCCTCTCGATACCTAATTCCGGGAACGGCGTCGACGTACTCTCCGGCATCCGTTACCCGCCCGGGACCGTCGGGCGTCAAGACGAGCGCGGCGGCGCCCGCTCCACCCGCGTGCTCGTGTTCGTCCGAGTGGGCGCCACGTGGGGTGTCGCTGGCGACGACCAGGACGGCGCCGTCGGTCGCGGTTTCGAGGCCCGTCCGGAGTGCGTCGGCGCCGACGCGGGTGCTCCCGGTGAACTGGCGGCTCTCGATCGACGACTCGAGTCCGAGGAAGCTGGCCAGGCGCGGCCCCAGGGCCTCCTCCTCGTAGGGCGGTGTAGTCGTTCCGAGAAAGAGGTGCGTGACGGTCTCGAGGTCGGTTCCCGCCGCCTCGAGGGCCCGCGTGGCGGCCTCGTAGGCCATCGTCAGTCCGTCCTCGTCCCCCGCCGGGACAGCCGTCTCCGAGATGCCGGCGGCGTGGAACTGGCCCCAGGCCTCGGTGACGGCCTCCGCGGTGAGTCGGTAGTCGGGGGCGTAGGCGCCGACCCCGGCAATGCCGAGGCGGTTCGTTTCTTCGCCCGCCTCGGCCGTCTCGTCGTCTGCTCGAGAGACGGTCATCGCGCCACCTCCTGCTCGAATATATGGACCACCGTCGCGCCGCCGCTCCCGCCTACGTTGTGGGTGAGGCCGTAACGCGGGTCCTCGAGTTGGCGGTCACCCGCGTTCACGGTCAGCTGGTCGAAGACCTCGACGACCTGGCCCGTGCCGGTCGCACCGATGGGGTGGCCCTTCGACTTGAGGCCGCCGGAGGTGTTCACGGGGAGGTCGCCGTCCGGGTCGGTGACGCCCTCGCGGAGGAGTCGCGGCGCCTCCCCGGGTTCGCAGAAGCCCAGGTCCTCGTAGGCGATGAGTTCCGCGATGGCGAAGCAGTCGTGGACCTCGGCGAAGTCGAGGTCGTCGGGGCCGATTCCCGCGCGCTCGTAGGCTCGTCTGCCGGCTTCCTGGGAGGCCGAGATGCTCGTGTAGCTGTCGCGTTCCGCGAGGCCGACCCGCTCGCTGGCCGCACCGACGCCCGCGACGCGAACGCGCTCGTCGGTGTACTCGGCCACGACGTCCTCGCTGGCGAGGAGGACCGCGGCGGCGCCGTCGGAGGTCGGACAGCAGTGGTAGAGATTGAGGGGGTCGGCGACCGCCGGCGCCGCGACGACGTCCTCGAGCGAGCACTCGAAGTCGAGGTGGGCCTTCGGATTCTTCGCGCCGTTGGCGTGGTTCTTGACGGCGACTCGCGAGAGGTCCTCGGGGGTCGCGTCGTAGGCGTCCAGGTAGGCGCTGGCCATCTGGGCGTACACACCGGAGAAAGTGGTGCCGGTGAGGCGTTCCCACTCGGTCTCTCCGGAGACGCCGAGCCAGTACTTCGTGGTGTCGCCGGACATGTCGGTCATGACCTCGAAGCCGCCCGCGAGGACGACGTCGGCCATGCCGCTCCTGATCGCCTGGACGCCCTGGCGGACGGCGAAGCCGCCGGCGCCGCAGGCGTTCTCGATCCGCGAGCAGGGCACGTTGTGGAGGCCGACGTGTTCCGTGACGGCCGGCCCCGAGAGGCCGATCTGGCGGCCGCCGACGCCGAGGGTGGCGACGACCGCCTCGTCGACGTCGTCCGTGTCCAGGCCGTGGTCGACCCGATCTCTGGCGGCCGCGTACGCCTCCGCGAACAGGTCCCGGTAGCCTCGCTCCGGGAACGAACCGAAGGCGGTCTGTCCAGCACCGATGACGTAGACATTTCTCATGATCGTCGATTTATCACAGGAGACTATATAGATATACCATATCATTATTTCTTGTAGTTGACGAAGGTTCCGTCAAGTGTTCATCGTCTATCCCCACACAACTGGGTATTCGCTTCGAGAGATACAGGTAATTCTTCACGTGCTCAGTGTTAAACGGTCGCAACAAGCCAACTAGCAAAGAGGGTGGCAATATTGATGGAATTTTTATAATATAGCCAGGCGTTGGTATTGGGAATATATTGCAATTAATCCCGATCCGAGATTGATCCTTAATGTGCAGTTTTCAGACGACGCGGCACCAGTCCTGCCATTGCATTTCTCCAGGTGTTATTGAAAACCACGAGCTCTCCTGGAAAGTACTTTCCTCCAACGGTAAGGCTATCTGGCTACCCTCTCTCGGATCGAATGGAACAGTCAGATCAACTATATCGAACGAAAACTCAACGAAAATGGTTTCACACTCAAAATTTGGATTGGCATCTTCCATAACTCGAGGACGGGCAGACAGGTGAGTATTGGGAATAGTCTTGAATTATTATCACATTACTATAACACTCAACAACCTCATTAGTTACTAAATTGATGGTTGATAGCAGAGGCAAACTAGACGGTATCCGCTTCAACATTGTGTTTGCCTTTCGGATCATCGCCGAGATCAAAGTGGAGCATCCCTGGGCATATTCGTGAGTGAATATGTATATAATTTCTGAGATTGAGTGGAAAAGCAATGCATACTACATAGATCCTAAGTTCAACCTACTCAGCGTCTTTACGGCGATTAGAGTTCTCCTCACTTCAGAAAGCGTGGAGTGCTCGGTTGGATACTGAACTCTACGGCCAGCGGAGTCAGAGCGAGACGGTGAACTCTCAACTCAAGCGGAAGTACGGTGCGTTCGTCCGTTCACGACGCTGGTGAAAGCAGTTTCATGAACTCACTCTTGCGTGTCTTGTCCACAATCTTGACCGAACCCTCTAACAATCAATACAGGAGATGGACTCAGCAATCTCCTTTTAAGTGCTTGATCGTACTTTAACTCTACGTCGCACGTACACGGCTGGCGGATACGGTTTGAATAAGTGGGCCAAATTGGCGTCATTAATCATCCAGAGGTATTTAACGCAGTCCAACATGACGTCAAACCTCTTAATCAATACCAGCAACCCATACCACCGACTTATCCCTGACGACAGAATCGCGTTACCGATCATTCACGCGAAAGCCGACTGTACCAAAGAAATCGAACACAGCGATCTCGTAGAGATCCTGGTATCGGAGGATCATCCATTACATTCGAGGACGCTGGCTATGTCGATGAAACCCCCGTATTCACCGCCGCCCAGAAACAGTCAACGATTGATTTCGTAAACGGTACGTCGATCGACATCCCCAATGATCTTCGGAAAGCGCTGGAACCGTACGCTGACAAGTGACACCGCCCCATTCAGGAGCGGCTCCTCAGTCACCCTCAGTCCCAGCCGCGACCGTCCAGATCCCTCCCACGGTCGTGAGGAATGTGATGGCAATGACTGCGAGGAACGACCCAGTGTGGGCGAGAATTCCGATAACCAGCGGCGGACTGATGAGCGCGACGATCCCAATGGCGACGTTGGCGAGCCCGATGATGATCGTGTCGCTCTCGTGCTCGTAGGTCTGCGTGAGCAGCGGAACGTACAGCGTCGCGGTCCCGCCGAGTCCGATCCCGATCAGAAATATCGCCACCACGAGCACCGTGAACTGTGGCGCCACAAGCAAGCTGACCCCGGCAGCACAACACCCAAGGGAGACCAGGAACCCCCGCCTGGATCCGGCCACGTCGGCGATGTAGCCGCCACCGAGTCGCGAGACGATACTCACGCCACCGATAGCGCCGAACGCCGTCGCCGCCGCTGCTTCGGTCATGCCGCGGTGGGTAAACAGCTCGATCGCGTATGCTGTAACCATGTGGAACCACGCGAACGTAAGGGCGACGCCGGTAAACGTTAGCTTGAACGTTCTGGTGCGGACGAGCCGCCCGAACCATTCGATGACCTCCCTGGCGGTCATGGTGGTCGGCTTGACCCACCGTGGGCGTCGACAGGCGACGCCCGTAAGTGCGAACCCGACCGCGGTCGCCGCCATGATGAGCAAGAACCCATCACGGACACCGACTCGTTCGAATGCGAGCTGCCAGGCCGGCGGAAGCAGGAATAGGCCAAGTCCGTTGCCGGCGAAGATGAGTCCCGTCGCAGCGCCGCGGCGCTCCTCGAACCACTGTGGGACGACCGCCGCCATCAGGATGAACGCTGTTCCGAGCGTGAGTCCGAGGATCACGAAGACGACGAACAGCCCGAGGTACCCCTCAACGACGTACAGCGCGGGGGCGATCAGGGCAGCCGCTACCGCACATGCGAGTAGCACCGCGCGTGCGGACACGCGGGCGGCGAAGATGGTCACGACTCCGGCGCCGATAAAGAACATAAACAGCATCGCGGAGAAGACTGTCGAGAGGGCGACCGGCCGGATGCCGAACGTCTCGGTAAACGGGTTCAGAAAGACCCCGTAGGAGAACGCTGTCCCGAACGTGAACACCATGCCAATCGCTCCGGCTGCCGCGACCACCCAACTCCGGCGCCCGTCGGGTTCCTCTCCGGTGGATCCCACAGACGACGTGGTACAACGAGCGTAGAAAACGTTTGGGAACCGGAACGGAACGCTCGGAAGCCGAACGATCGTAGTGACCGACGTCAGCATTCAGTTCAGGGTGCGAACAAGTGGCGCTGACCGACAAGGCCGACGGGTGGAGAGTTGAACGATTTCCCAGCGACGGGCGATGGATCAAATAACGCGGGACAGGGCGTTTTCGAATGGAAATCACTGCTCTTTGCTCTGGCGATGCCAGGATCGAGCAGAGGTCTCGACAGACCAGATCAGTCGGTTCTCATAGAACAGGATTCTGGATGGTATCAGATTCGACAGGTTGATCGATAAGCAGGTGTAGTGTACAATAGCTTCACGAAAATAAATATCCAAAGAAGAGGATTTCGACAGAGCCGTTCGAGTCGCCCTTGTTCGACATTCCATTTTGGGTCACCCGAGACTTCGAGCCTAAGGCGTTCCCTGTATCCAAATCCGTATCCGTCTTTGAGTTCGGGACCATCGGAACTTCGAGCCGGGAACGTTCCTCGAAATTGATGGTGTACTGGTCGTTACGTACGTAGGTGCGAAGCACTCGCCGTCTTCCTCGTTGCCCCAGTACCCCGACGGCGACGGTTTCTCATTGAGGTTTTCGGCGTAATACTTCTCGTTGAGTTTGAAAAACGACCGTCATGCCTCCGAGTTCTTCCGAATGATTTGCTGGGTAACCGAACTGCTGAGAATGCCTTTGTATTTACCTTTGAGTTTGTAAACCAGGAACAGAAGCGCTTAAAGCCGCTATCAAAACTACGCTATGAGATCAACAAAGTGCTACACAAGAGCGTTGAGAATAAATGCGCGAGTACACGGATCTGAGCCCAATCAGCCTACATCTAACGACTCGACTCCTCACAGGCTGCGATAATCACATCAGGATCGTCGACGAGACGATTTTCCATGTAATTCCCCTTTCCTTTCCCAGCCCACTTGCGCTCTTGCTCGATAATAGAGAGGAACTCGAGTTCTGAGAGGATATCGCGAACACGCCGGAGTTTCAAATGCGAAGAGTCATCACGTTCACACAGGCGTTTGTAGAGATCGTAGACTTCCGTCGTCTGCACCGCGTCGTCGGTTCGATCGGGTTGTTTGACGAGCAAAGCCATCGCCTCGAGGACGAGCTTCGCGTGGCTGGGCGACTTCGAGATTAGCTCTGCTAGCCGACTCGTCTCCTCACGCTCGTGTGCGAGGTTGACACAGGTTTCAGAGACGATCTCGAGGTCCTGTTCCTCGGCTATTTCGCCGGCAAATCGGAGGATGTCGATCGCTTTGCGTGCGTCACCGTGTTCTCGTGCAGCTAGTGCAGCAACTCGAGGAACGACACCGTCTTCCAGGACGCCGTCGTGAAACGCGTCCGATCTCGAATGGAGGATCTCCTGAATCTGGGTCGCATCGTACGGAGGGAAGACGTACTCGCGTTCACAGAGACTCGATTTGATGCGTTCGTCGAGCGATTCCTTGTATCGGATCTTGTTCGAGATACCGATCGTCCCGATGGTACTGGAGGAGAGCTTTCCGGATTCAACCGCTCGGGAGAGCTGCATGAGAATGTCGTCCGATTCCATTTTGTCGACTTCGTCGAGGATGACGAGTGCGGCATCGAACTGTAGGTCGATTATCTGCCACAGACGTCGGTAGTATTCCGACGTGCTCAAGCCAGAGTGGGGGATCGACATACCAGTTGTATCTTTATCGTTGAGTTGATGACCGAGTGACTGGACAGCCTGTGTCTCAGTCGACTCCTGCAGACAGTCGACGTAAGCTACACCGATCGTAACACCATTGTCCGAGGCTCGGGAGATTGCCTGGTTCGTGATGAACTTCGAACAGAGAGACTTTCCAGTACCGGTTTTTCCGTACACGAGCACGTTGTTCGGCGTATTTCCGGTAAGCGCGGGCTGAATTGCGCCGGCGAGATTCGTGAGTTCTTGTTCGCGACCGATGATTCGATCACCATCGGGAAGGTGGGAGACCTGTAAGAGATCTTTGTTCCGGAAGATCTCGTTTTCTCGAGTGAAGTAGTCGCGGGAATCGGGCATTCTCTTAGAGATGTATTCTCAGAGAGAGGCTTAACTCTTTCCACCAGGTTGCCGCTGTATGGGAAGAATATTGGTCACACAACGGCTCAGGAAGCTCATACCCACACCAGAATGCCGCTGTAATCAACGATACTCACCCCTCATTTCCGCTGTATAGTCCAGTAAATTGAATCAGAATGTCAAGGATGGTAGAATGAAATTCGCAAGCACATTGGAGACCCCACCCCTCATTGCCGCTGTATGCCGAATGTCAGACGCCCCTCTGTATGCGGTTATCGGAACCACATTGCTGCTGTATAGTGGAGAAAATATCGAGAGAAAGAGAGAGAAGTAAGATGAAGACCCCGGAGTGCCGCTGTAACAGAACACACACACCCCACGTTGCCGCTGTATAGATACCGAAAGAGACTCCAAGAGAAACGAGGCGAAGAGGATGTTCACACGAGACGATTCTTAGGTATCAGCGTCGAAACTCCATAGGACTGGCAGAACGAGATCAAGAGCTGGCTCGATGGCGATTTCTCCTGGAGAGAAAAACTGTTCGATACCAATCGAATCTCCTGTTCGATGTACTTAATGAACTGTTCGCACTCATAGTACTTATAGTTAGCTAACTCTGTGTTTGTGATATCAGTTTGAATTAGCAACATCATCGCGTCTCTGATCTGGAACTTACCCACTCCTCTATCCTCACCCATCATCTGGATCTATACAGCGGCAATGAGGGGTGTGTCTCTTAGCACCTCTCTTCGAAACGGTTCCGTTCACCTCAACTGGTCCACGACACCGTCCTAATCAGGGGATCTCTAAAGTGGTGAACCAACACTCCATCCTCTGGCGTCTCTGTTTGTTAAATATTTGCATGGAGAGGACTCGAATGTGAGAAAGCATCTGTACGGCTAGCGCTCTATCGCAGCATATTCTTCGCCGGAATCGGGAAGAATTCGGTGATACTCCGGTAGACGCCGCATTCATACGAGATAATTGAGCGGCGTTGACGCAACACAAAGCGTCTCGTTTGCGCATGAGGGCATCTCTCTTGTGACCACTCTCCCTGCTCGAGTCTTTAGTGTTCGCTGAGAAGGGTATTAGTGCCTATTATCGGTAATCTCGGTAGCTCCGGCCTGGTGGTCGTGAAAGTGAAGAACCATAGGATTCCAGTACTCCTTCTGAAACACCGGCTCCTTGTTCTACTGACTCAAACAGAACTAGTTCCCCGAATCGACTGGACCTTTGTACTTGGAACGCACCTTTTCTCCATCTCGCCACTGCCAGTAGTAGTAGCGGTTGTCGTTGATCTCCTTGATCGTGATAGTCGCCTTCGAGGGGACGTCGTCCGGAAGGTTCTCTGGCCGCTCCTCAACCTGGTTGTTCTCTTCGCTTTCCGATAGTCGTGTCTCTCGCTCACGGTATTCGGCGAGTTCCTCGGCATAGCGGGCAACGTGCCGGAGCAGCTCGGGCGAGTAGTCGCCGAGTGTGTCGACGACGTCGGTGGGGAGGTCCGCTGGGGGCGTCGGTGGCTCGTAGGACATGGGCCAATCTCTGTTAACCAACACAGACGCGAGGACCATAGTTTTGTTGGTTAAATCCAGTGTCGCGTTCCGTCAGCCTCCTACAGCCTGTAACACCACTCAAAACCTCTTCATATATAATTTACACAACCTCTTGGATCGTAGATTCATCCAAACAGGTCGGTCTATTCTCTCAACTTCCACCCCATCTCTGAAGCTGACACGTCGTGTTCTCGGAGAAATCGCTTTTTCCGATCGAGTGGCCACGAGTCACCATACCGTTTTGCGTACTTCATTCGTTTACTCTCCTTTGGCGTCTCTTGGTTTGAACTGGGCTCCTTGCGCTTCCTTTTCCTCTCCTCGGCTTTTTCGCCTTTATTGCTCTTTTCCCGGTGTGAGTTTCTAGAGCCACTAATCCCGAGATATTGGTTGGCTTCAGCTTCTGACATGGTCTCTTTAGCGTCAGGATCAAACGTTGGCCCGCCACCCATGCGATCGTGGTGAGTCCCTTGGCTATCTCCTACTGTTCCTGGTGAAGAGTCACCAATATCGTGGGCTTTGTCTTTTCGACGACGATTATATCTCGACACGAGTGGAATGTACACACAACTCACAGATAACGATTTCCCAAAGAAAGTACATGAGTTGGATCTCGATTTCGGCTGAGCATATGCTCCGTCTCTAGTGAACTACCCCCCCTATCACTCACGGCTTGCGCCGTTCGCTCCTCGAGGGTGGGGCTTCCTGTTTCCACGACGCGCTTTGCAGATACGGGTGTATCCGTAGGGAGCGCAGTCTCCACAGGCGTTAATTCGGAGTGAACTACTCCTACATCTGCCAGTCCGCGAGAGCGGATATTCCACGCCGCGTTCGCGTCTCTATCCGCCTCGAAACCGCAAGCAGGACACGAATGTTCACGAACCCACAGCGGCTTGTCCGTCTTGACACTGCAGGACGCGCATTCTTTCGTCGTAGTTGCGATTTCATGGGTCTGTGGGTCGAGCGTCGAACGTGTCCGAGAACTGTGCGGCGCTGTATCCCCTCCCTACTGCGCTACTCGGTCGCTCTGCTCCCTGCGTTGCTCCTTGAGGAAGGAGACTTAGCGCCTAATTCTGGTTAAAAGGCAATGTTCGAATTAGCTGACATCGGTAGTGTGCGAAGCTCTGTACCCCTCTTTCAGCAAATAAGCAAGAAGAGCCAGTATGGAACGTAGCAGATGTCGAAATCGCTACGAGATACTCGGAGCGACCCTTGCTCGAGTACACCCTTCGGGAGGCTATCGGTGATGATGAATCGACAGGGGGCTTTGTAGTCGTACTCTCGCAACTCTTCACTATCTGGTTTCGTGTGTTGACCGGCACTAGGATCGAATTCGGTCACAACTTGCTCAGCAGCGTTCGTGTAAGGGTGGTACGAAAGCAAGAACGGGAGAACGCGTCCCGCACGGTGCAGGACGTAATCAACCAGTCCAGAGTCTGTCTCGCAGTATTCGACGTCGTCACCTCCCACAGTAAATGCGAGACGCTTTGCGTGGTCGAACGCGACTGTTCTTGCTAATTTGTACTCGAACTCGTGATTGAGCGTGTTTCGTTGGCTGTAGTCTTCGAATCCGTAGTGTTCCTGACGCTGTGAGAGCAGTACAGCGTGCCGTGGATTGCGAAGATACAGGCGAGTTCGTCGATACCGACGAAGCGAATAGTCGTGAGACTCGGATACTGCAATCCCATCGTTCAGCACTTCGAGATATCGATCGACCGTTCGTCGATCGACACCGATCCGGTCGCTGATGTCTGTGTACCGTAACTCTTCGCCAGCCTGGCTCGCCGCAATCGAACTGAGTTTGTGCAGGTTCTCGGGCTTTTGGATGGATTCGTGGTTCGCTAACTCCTTGTATAGATACAACAGGAAGTGTGATTTCGTGAGTTCATTTCGGACCGACGCATCGCTAGTGCGGTGAACTATCCCACCAACTCGTAAGTACTCCCGTGACGCGTCGTGGAGATCATCGCGCTCGCTCGGTGAGAATCGTTCGAAGTAGAGTTCGTCGAGAGCCGAAATCGCTTCGTCAATGCTCCCTCTCTCGTCTCTCAGATCGAGTGATTCTCGAACGCGTTTGATCGGTGCTGGTCCAGCTAGGCTTTCCGACTGGTATGCTTCGAGTTGCTCACGAAAATCTGCATCGAAGTTCGCCTGAAGCCCTCCCTCCGCAACACGATGCTGAACTGAATCGACGAACTTCATCGGCAACATAGGGTTGGGGCCTTCGAACGAGTCTATTTCAGTAGCACTCGATGACGTCTGCAGGTCGACTTGCGAGGCAACGATCCCTGTGAGAAAGAGATAGGTTCGCTGGTCGACGAGCTCTAAGAACTTGCTCCGTACGTCTTCCTCGAGGTTGAGAGCCCCGACATCGTCCAGCAGTATGTACTTTCGACCTTGACGGGGAGCAACGTGTGAGTAAAAGTAATCGACGACCTGTTGTAATCGAGTAACAGCATCTTCCGGCCGTTCTAAGTGATAGAGAGACGATTCCAGCGGTAGGTACAGAACCTGCCGTGACGAAACCGACCCAGATATCTCGTAGTTCCGGCCATCTTCTGGAAAGGCAGTCGAGTCGAGCAGTGCTGCAATGAGTTGCTGAAAGAGTGTCGTCTTTCCGATTCCAGTCTGACCATATATCTGATAGACCAGGTTGTCCGTCCCCTTCTGTCGAGCGTTGTCGACCTTTTTGAGAAGTTGGTAGAAATCAGAACGCGGTGTGAGTGAGGTAGCTTCCGTGATTGTGGCCGGTTGCTCCTCGCTCCACCACTCGTTGTGACGCTCGGCGTCGGCGATGAACTCCTCTTCACTGCCTGCGTCGGTCATTGTCGCTCGTTTTTCGATGTCGTCATAGATATTCGTACATCCCGATGTCGTTATCCCGTTTTCCCCTGTCGACTGTACTAGTCTCCATTACAAGACACGCCACTCGAGGGCTGCTTGGACGACGTCGTCCGTTGTTTCGTGGGGGCAGTCCTCGTTCTCGGTCGTTGCGATGATGAGCTCGTCTAATCCGTGCAGGGTACCAGCTGGAAGATCACGATCGTCCGTGTCGAGCCCGATGGCATCACAGAGCGTTTGAAGAACGAAATCGTCCACGTCGGCTGCCTTCCCGTTTGTAACAGCTGCCTCGATGAGTTGCTCGAGTGCTGGATCGGTGTCGATTGTGAGTTCTCGTTCGGTGACCCCTGCCGTCTCGGACCACGGCTCGTGACCACTCAGTATCTCCGCGAGATACGTTCTGACTACTGACTCGACGAACGCTTCGGTCGATGACCCCTCCTCCTTGGCTCGATGTACGGCGAGCGTTCGAATCGCAGGATCGATCTGAACGGTTTCTGTCTCTGGTTCGTCGGCTACCGTTGCTGCCGTCTCTTCGGTCGTGTTTTCACTCGTAGCCATCTCTGATTGTGCTGTGGTGTCCTCGTCTACCTCGCTCTCAGGTCGATCTGAAGACGCTAGCTCGTCTGTCTCGGCGGTAATCTCTGCCGGAGTGGTGGATTCGTCCTCCTCTTTGCCGTCGCTGTTGTCACTGACTTTCGTCTTACCACTGCTCGATGACTGCTCGGTGGATGCTGCGCCCGATGCAGTGTCGATCTCTGATGGGACTCCATCGACTAACACGTCGACAACAGTCGGCGTAGCGAGTTCGTCGGTTCCATCTGCCGTAGTCGGAATACTGCCTTCGGGGTCGGTCGACGACTGACCGACGGTTCGATACAGCCCTCCGTCGGTCGCGTACGTTGCACTGCTGCCTGTGTTTTGTGGGCTAGCGATTCGATCCGATTTGGAGCCTCCAGCAGTAGTGGCCACTGTCGGCTCGTCGGCCCGAGATCCAAGATGGAGTTTCGCGCGGAGCCGACCGACGTCTATCCCTTCTCGTTCGAGAACAGCCCGTTCTTGACGTTCGAGTTCTGGTACACTCACAGCCGCTTGCAATACCCCGTCTCCGATGTCGATCGTACTCCGTTGTTCGTTACGGTTGCGGACGCGTTGCTTCGCAGCGGTGCCGATCCAGCTCGGGGGGCAGATGCTCCCATTTTGGTACAGTCGTTCCGAACCAGAGCTTCCAGTTGCCCACGTGTATGCATCCCACTTGTCCTTGTAAGGTTCCAGAGATCGGCCCCGTTGGTGGGTGACGATTACGTGCGTCGGAGAGATCGTCTCGACGACCTCGTCGAGAACTGCTTCCGACGGATGATTCGAGAACGGGAACGAGAACACGGTCCCAGCGAAATCGCCGGCGTCTTTCGCAGTCGTGGAACCTCCCTGTACCTGTACTAGGGTTGCGTTTCCATCGTCACTGATTGCGTCGAACAGTCGTTCACTACTACCTTCGGTTGGAACTTCTGGCCCAGCGATAGTGACGGTCCCAGCTGCGAGACAATCACGAGTAACTGCAAACTCCGGGATTGTCTCGACGTTGGGATAGTCGTATTCCAGCGCCTCGTAGAGCTTTGCGACGTGCCCCACGAGAGTCACCGGAATCGAATACTCGAGTTCGTCTTCGATTGCCCCGAGAAGCGTCGCCAGGTGAACGCCCGTCAATCCGCTTGCCGTACAGAGCGTTTTCGAACCGGCGTTTGCACGAGAGGCGAGTGTTTCGACGATGTCGGTGGTTGACTCACTAATACCGTCGTTCGTCGATGCCGTGAGAAACAGCGCGTCGACCTCGAGGAAGTCCTCCGGATCGAAACCAACGTATCCACCGGCGTCGCGTTGCGTGAAGTCGCCAGTAGCCAGCGCGTGAAACCGTTCTGTCCCGTCACGAGCACGGATCGCAAACCCACACGCGCCTGGTGTGTGTCCTGCTGGAACAGGTGCTACGCTGATCTCATCACCAACGATATCGACCCAGTCGTCGATCGCTTCGACACGTTCGAGTATCGACTCCGGATCTGACATCGAGTGGTGGCGAACACCTTCTGCTAAGACGTCCTCGAGGATTGCCGCTGTCCCAGGAGCCGTGAGGATTGGTGCACCATCACGATGGGCTTCATCCAGCGATTGATAGTGATCCAGGTGCGCGTGTGTGAGAAGAATTGCTGCTAGGTAGTCATCGTCGTTGAGTAGTGCTGATATGTCAACACCATCCCCAGCATCGATAAGAATGCAGGGAGTCTGTCGACTAGACTCTTGCCGAATCCGAAGAAGAATCGATTCGTTGCCCGCCTTCGGATTCGCATGTTCGTAAGAAATCTCCATAGTAGTGGTTATAGCCCCTACACATATAGTCGTTCTGATTAGGAACAATGAAAACACGCTAAGTACTGATTAGGAGGTAAACGTGCCCAACCTCTTTGACATCCTCCTACGCCTGAAGACTCGGCTAGGCGTCAAACTGTACATGCTGGTCCGCTGGAGAGATGATATCCGAAACAGTTACTAATCAAACGTGAGAGTTCGAAATGATAACTACCGGGGGATTTACAACGATCTCGATGACCTCAAATGGCGGTACCGGAACCTGCGAGTACGTGGCGTATAGGGACCGACCAGAGACGTGGCATGGGGAGAACCCGGAAGATTGGTATCCGGGACACTATGCCGACAACTACTGGATCAAGGGGGATTCGTGGTCGTGCCCGCACGACGCGTACGAGGGGAATGACGAGAATTATTGTGTATTTCACACAGAACCCGAAGACGTGCCCGAGGACATCAACGAAGGTAAGCTGTTGATATCGGTCATCGAGGAGGCGATCGAGGCCGAGGAAGGAAACGAGGCTCGACGAAAGGCGGAGTTCGTGGGTGCGACGTTCGGAGAGTTGATGTTCAACGAATTGCCATCGAGCGAAGAGAAACGGTGGCTCCGGTTCGATCATGCCATATTTCGAGGGGCAGTGACGAGCAGTACCACTGTTCACCAACCGGTAAGTTTCTTTGACACCGAGTTTGAATTTGGTGCAGTATTCGAAAATGTACTCTTCGAACAGGAGGCGTGGCTTGTAGGAGCGACGTTCGAAGGGTATGCAGGGTTCAAGCAGGTGACGTTCGAGGAGTATACGTGGTTCGGGGAGACGACGTTCAAGGGAAAGGCTTGGTTCTCGGAGGCGACGTTCAAGAGGAGCGCGCGATTCGGAGAAGCAGCGTTCAAGGGGCAGGCTGGGTTCTCCGAGGCGATGTTCAAGGGGAAGGCGTGGTTCACGGGAGTGACGTTTGAGGAGTACGCGTGGTTCGAGAGGGCGACGTTCAATGGGCAGGCAGAGTTCAATAAGGCGGCGTTCAAGGAGCCCCCGAGGTTCGCTGATTCCGACTTTGTTGGTGGAGGACTGTCAGGACAACCAGAATGGCCTTCGACTACCTCGTTCGAAAAGGCCAATTTCACAGACGCAGACCTCACGAACGCGTCGCTTGCCGGTACCGACCTCACGGGGGCGCAGTTCTCTCGGGCGACCCTCTACGGAACGAGTTTTAACGACGCGAAACTCGACGGAACGATCTTCGGAGAGGCACAAATCAACGAGCGGACAAACTTTGGTCAGTTTGCTCCCAGCACTGATGGACCGACCGAAGACCGAGCATCAGATGCAACGGACGGGAACGACGATAGTGCGAGGACCCGAGGCGACGAAGATGCACGAGAGGGAGACGAGGACTTGATAGCCGATCAAACTGATGACCAAGCGGCCGAGCGTTCACTCCGGGTCGTCTACGATCCCTTCGGGGGGCCGAAATATACCGCCAGCGAAATGGAAGACGGCCTCGTCCACCGCTTCAAACGATTG
The DNA here is from genome assembly GCF_059736265.1 of Natronosalvus sp. KLKA75. NCBI lineage: Archaea > Methanobacteriati > Methanobacteriota > Halobacteria > Halobacteriales > Natrialbaceae > Natronosalvus > Natronosalvus sp. KLKA75. Next base: position 129,737 of record NZ_JCAQIC010000002.1, on the reverse strand, counting down.
ATGAACCGGTACCATTACTGGCACATGACGAAGTGGTTGAACGAGGTCGACGGCAACTCGAGCGAGGAGGAACGAGTCGAGTCGGATTCCGAACGTGCCACGACGTGGGCGGCCCCCCACGCCGACACCCATCTCCGAAAGGCTGCTACTACCTACCACCTCATCGAGAACCTGGCACGGCACAACTCGCTGCCGCACCTCCAGTCGCAGGCGTTTGTCCGTCGCCAAGAGATGCACCGCCTGCAGTACGCGAAGAAACGACAGTTCAGCAAGTGGCTCCGCGCGTCTGCCGCGCGAGCGACCCTCCTTTATGGGGAGAGTCCGTGGCGAGTGATCGGTGCCTCGCTGTTGGTCATATTCCTCTGTGGAATGCTCTACCCGCTCGGCGGATTCAGGGAACCCGGCTCGGGCGAAGTCGTGCAGGTCAGCTCCGTTGGCGAGTGGGTTGCGACGCTACCCGACGGCATCTACTTCAGCACGCTCACGTTCACGACGCTCGGGTTCGGCGATTTCCAGCCTGTCGCGTGGGGGAAGTGGCTCGCCACAATGGAGACGGCGCTCGGAGCGACCCTGATCGCTTTGCTCGTGTTCGTCCTCGGGCGGCGGGCAGCGCGTTGAAGGATCGTTCCGTAAGTACTGCGGCCTCGTCGCTTCTCGATTTCTAACTCCTACCGTTGCTGAGGTGTTCGTAACTCCTCGGCCACATCACTATTTGACTCCATCAATCACTCGTAGCAATACCATGCTCGCCACATTCGTTAGAAGCTTCGTCCAAAACACCCTACATCTATAGAGAATTGAGGAGAATACTGTTGGCTTTAGTCTTCAGGATTGTGAGAACGTTTCAGGACGCTATTGGTGTCTATCGCTGACTGCTTTCGAAACGGACCATGCAAACTCCAGATAGTCGTCTTTGAGTGTGAACGAAGTTGCTGTCTGGCCTTCTCGAGTCTGAAGTGATACTGTGACAGTTCCGTCCTCAGTTTTGTAAGCGTCAAGGAGCATGAGAACGCCAACTACAGCTGCGGCCAGTCCAGCTATTACGAGAATCGCCTCGCTGGATCCGTCAGCAACGCCCAATGCCCCGAACGAAATCATTCCGAGGATCACTAAGAGAATCCCGACCACGATTGCTTGCTGATCTGGTCCCTTCGATGGTTTATGATCGATAGTGAGTCCTCCGAGAGAGTCAAAAAAGGTCGAGTCGACAGTTCCAGATTTACCACGAGAGTCTAACGTCACCAACCGGCCATCTGTCACTAAGTACGTCTCCATGCTGACCTGGTTCGGACCTACCGTTCTCGTATGAACATCGATCGCGGTTTCTCCTTTCGAAATATGTTTCTCGAGAATATCCTTCTCTTCCTGTGATGCCATTTATTAATCTTGATATCTAACCAATGGGTTGTTACTGTTTCTAAAGAGAACAGCGAGAGTTCCACGGGTTACCTGACCTGTGGGTGAATCGCGTTCACTTCCTCCATAAGCCATAGTTTCAAGTCATTATGGAACCATATTTACGGTACGGAAATCACGTTATCTGCCTTGCAAAATCCACGCACTGAAACAGGATAAGACGTGGTACTCCTTCGGCGTGAGTGAGGCCTCGTGAAGATACTCGTCCGCATTCTCGGCAAGTTCGTTGACAGTAACCGGTTCCTCACTCATCTAGCCGAGATTCTCCGGTACCTTGCTTTGATGTGGCGACCGCATCAGCAACTGTATCGTCTCAGACCGATTCGCATTTAAGCGAACCGCTTTTGCACGCACCACTCGAACGACGGGGTAATGGGTACGTCCGATCACCCGCCAAGCGACCTAGAGTCCGTACGGGAGCGGCTCAACGTCGTCACCCAGGAGACCCGGTTCGCGCTCCTCCAGGACATCCTCGGGCATCCGTCGGAACTGCCGACGCTGAAGGAACTCGACTTCGTCAACCCGAGCAAGAGCCAGACGACGATTCATCAGCACCTCCAGCAGCTCGTCGACGCTGGCATCGTCGAGGAAGTGCTCCTGCCCGGAGACCGTCGGCAGAACGACCTACCGTACAAGTTCTACGGGATCAGTGAGAGCGGCCGGCAGTTCCTCGAGGAGTACAAGCTCCTCCGAGCGCAGGAGACACTCCGAGAGATTCACGATCGAGTGGAGAAGACCGACGCCATCAGATGATACGAGACCGCTCCGCGACCCGAACGCTAACAGCGTCTGTCTTTCACTTCGCAGACGGGGTGCCCTCCGAACAACTGGGCATCCGACTGAGGGGTTAGTTTGGCTACTCGTCTGGATCCACTGGAGATTTGTACTTTGACTTGATGCGATCTCCATCCCGCCACTGTCAGTAATAGTAGCGGTTGTCGTCGATCTCCTCGATCGTGAGTGTCGCTTTCGAGGGGACGTCATCGGGAAGATCGTCGGGCCGCTCGTTGAGCTCGTCTTCCTCGTCCACTGCGGCAAGGCGGGCCTCGCGCTCACGATACTCGGCGTACTGAGCGACGTACTGGAGCAGCTCGGGCGAGTAGTCGTCGAGTGTGTCGACGACGTCGGTTGGGAGGTCCGTCGGGGGCGTCGGTGGCTCGTAGGACGTGGACCGATTTGTGTTAACCAACACAGACGCGAGGAGCATAGTTTTGTTGGTTAACTGACGGAGACGGTGTCTTCAGCCTTCGGCGACCGTCTCGATAATCTCCTGGGCGGTCGAACTGATCCGCCCGAGTCGGTCCTGAATCACCTCAGGGTCATCGCCGTGCCACGCAGCGAGGTAGAACGCCGATCCGCTCGTATCCAACCCAAAATACCGACCGACGATGTACGCGACGGCCTCCGCTTCGACCTCGCGTTTCGACCGTTCGTCCTCGTCGTCGACGTCGAAATGGAGCAGCGCGTGAGCGAACTCGTGAATCAGCGTGACTGCGAGGTCGGCCTGGTTCGGACGGGCTTTCGCCTCCACGATCGGCGTGAAATCGTGGATATCCCGCTGTTTACAGACGCCTTTCGCGTCGCCGTGCGCCCACTCGTCAGCATCGACGATACGAACCGTCACGCCGAGTTCATCCGCAGCCTCTGTGAGTGCGAGCACCAGGTCCTCGGCGTCGCCCGTCGCCTCCGTTTCTAGCTCGGGAAGCGGTTCTCCTTCGGTCTGCGAGAGATCGAAGACAGCGGCCGGTTTGAATCCCACGAGCCCTTTCGACCACTCCTCGGGTGGCCTCTCCTCGTAATCACAGCTGATTTTCTCGTGGTAGCTGGGCGAGTTCTCGCAGTCCGGGCACTGCTTCGTGATGATCGGTGCCCAGATCCAGATCGCCTGTTCGCCTTCCTGCACGTGCCGGTCGAACTCGTTCCGCCAGGTGTTGAAGCCGGCGACCTTCGTCGCATCGGGACACTGGAGTTTGACGAGCAGCGTGTTGCGATGGGAGTAGTCGTGGAACCGACTCTGGACGTCGAGCCACTCCTGGAACTCATCACTGGCCTGTGCCGCATCGACGTCGTCAACGAGTTCGTCGATCCATGCTTCGATCGTACTGTGCATCTCGTCCTTTCGCGTGTCGGACTCCTCGAAGGAGACCGACGAGTTACTGGTCGTAGCCATAATTCTCGAGAATTCGCATTACTGCGATCGCTCCAATTCAGCCTGCGCCGCACCCTTCCGGGGCGTACAAAAACAACTCGTAGCGGCGGCTACTGGGGGAGCAGCTTTCTCATCAGCGAGGCCGACTGTGACGAGGTACTCGAGGAACACGTCGAACTGGTCGAAGTCACTGGGCGTGTCGGTCGCGAGGTGGCGTACCCACTCGATGGCCCACCGGAACGCGGGGTCGGTTCTGCCCTTTCCGTGGATGTACCACCAGCGGGCTGCCTTCAGGACGACGAGCGGATTCGTCGGTGGCTGCTCACTCGCAAGCTCCCGGGTGAGCGATGTGATCTCCTCGGGCACTTCGGCGGGATCTACCTCTCCTGATTGAGTGTTCGTTACGTCGACTGGAATAGCATCGATCGAGACGTTGGTCGAACTGTGTTGCTTACTCACGGAAAACCACCGTCTTGGAGGGTTCTCTGGATCGAGCCCTCGCCCTCTCTGTGGGGCGTGAAAAACGGTCTACTGTGTTACACTGGCGGACAAGAGGATCCTCTGTCAGTCGATCACACCCTCATGAATGGAAAGCTGGGCTAGAGACACGATCTCTAACCCTTCACCAGTAATAGCGAAATTGGTAAGTCATTAAATCGATGAAATACATGTTAGATGACCGCCTCGAAGGCTACTCTGTGGGCTACCTGGGTTGAAGAAACCCTTCTCGAAGATATCCACGCACCGGATCAGCCAGATCCAGTACCGTTCTTGACCACGGACGATGAGGGCCTCACTACTACAGACGCGCTTGACCGCTATCGGTACGGCAAGAACGACGGCGAATACCTGTATCTCATCTACGTAGCCGACGAGCCAATCAACACCGCCTCAGATATCACTCCTGTGTACGTCGGTGAATCCCGGAATATCGGGTCTCGGATCTTTTCGACAGTACCAGTGACGGCGGCGTCTCGGAGCTGCACCGCGGTCTGCTTCGTCGGGCGGCTCTGGGTGATAAACTGGACTATCTCGTCGCTTTCGTCGACGTACCAGTCGTAGACGTCGTCCACCTCGGTGACGACTTCGTCGAGGCGGTTGACCAGCGGGGTGCAGATGGTGGACATGGGATATCGTGGGTAAGTGGTGAGTCTGGATTCCGGGTTGGCGTCGCCAAGGCGACCCACGCTTCGATAGTACGAGTTGGATGATGGACACCCCAGTCGGCACTATGTCCGTGATGCAACGGGCGTTTTCGAGTGCTATCAGGCGCTGAAAGTGCGATTGAGAGGAACAGAAGCCTGGAAACAGTACACTCGGTGAGCCGTGGTGGCGACGACGCAAACAGTCGGGGCCGTAAGATTAGTAAGATACCATCTCTTTCACTCTCTCGACTTGAATAGTCAATCAAACGGACACACCGGATCTAATCCATCGTCTTCGAATCGTGTGTTCCACGATTGCTAGAAAATAGCGGAGAACTCAATCCAACCCATGAAAAATTTCGTCGAAATTCACATTGTGCCTGTCTGGAACGAATATGAAGCCGTTCTCGACCCCATCGAACACCACCAGCCTGACATCGTCTACCTCCTGGAGGACGAAAACACCGACCACCCTGCCTACCAGGACGATCTCCGACGGGGGATCACGGAGACGGGCGCGACGCTCAACACGGTCTCCGTTGACCTCTTCGACATGTTCGCCGTAATGGGGTCGGTGACTACACTTGCAGACCGCCACTCGGGACAAGTCGTTCGTGTAAATGTCACGAGCGGGACCAAGCACGCCGCCATCGGCGCCACCATGGCGTGCATGGATGCGGAAACCGTTGCGCAACCGTATTCCATCAAACCCGAAACTCCCGCCGTTACCGAGACACGACCTGTCTCGGAACCCCTGACCGAAGCAACCGAACTGGAGATCTATCCCATTGATTCACCGACTCGTGACCAACTCGCCGCACTTGCGGTCATCGATGCGTGCAACACGGACACGCGGCGTACCAAATTCCGCAATATAATTGACGAGGGTGTCCGTCTCGACTTCGACTGTTTCCGTGACAGCACCGAGGGTAAAGCCCGCTACGGAAAACTCCGTCAGTACATCATCGAACCACTGCAAGAGAAGGGTTACATCGATGTTGATGCAGCCTCGAGCAAGTCAAAATACGTGACCGTTGAGGAGTCGGGTCGACAGACGCTCCGAGCGTTCCGTCACCGCATCGAAGACATCATCGACACGTTGGAGAGTAGCAGCAACCCGAACGTCCAATTCGAGTTGGACGATCCTACGGAATCAGTAAAACGATGGGAGGAATCATCGGTTAAACCCTGAACCATGGAGAGACGTCGTGGACTGCACGTGGAGTTCACGTGTACGATTCCGGAGAGTTTGGGTCTGGAGGTACCAAGCGGCGGTGGCTCAACTCCGGGAAGCCACTCGTTGATGGCGACGAGTTCGTGACCATCGAGGCGGGCGACGTCCTCTGGGTAGCTGCGACCCCGGCCACTCGTGTCCATCTGGTCGGATTGGTCGTTTCGAGGCGGTTCGTTCCGGAGTGGCTGATCTGTACTCATCATTGATCTCGAGGCACGCTGGTTCGCACCCCCCCCCCTCAGAAGCGAACAAACGAGTTCCCGACGGGTGATCGATAGGGAGAGCGAGGGCTGACCGGGATGGAAGTCACTCATTCGAGAGCGATCTTCGAATCGGTTAGTTGCCTGCGTAGGCGGTTCTACTCACCCAAGGAAGTATTCGCGAGCGACTCGAAAGACACAGGTACGAAGACGGGACGGAATCGACGTTGGATAAGGGTAAACGACTCACCATTATCCTAATTACTATAACTTTCTACTCATATCTTCATCCGATGGTATACATAAAGGACGTGTTACAAGAGATGGACGATTATGCATTTGAACATTTCGTTGCTGACCTCTGGACCCGCATGGGGTATGAGACAAGCGTAACTTCTGCAAGTCAAGACGCAGGTGTGGATGTCCTCGCTAAGGACCCCGCTTCCGGAGGAATTCTTGTTATACAGGCAAAACGATATTCTCAGTCTACCACAGTTGGGGGGCCTGATATCCAACAGTACTCTGCTCTCCAGTATCAAGTTCCAAATGCATTCGGAGTTGCTGTGGTAACGACTTCGAGATTCACTCAGCCAGCAGTCGACCGTTCACGTCAATTAAATGTCCAGTTGATCGATGGCGACACTTTGGTTCAGCTTGTTTCCGAGTACAACGCCAAAGATCTAGTTGAACACTACATAGGGGTTAATGCTGCAGACCTCAAGACATGGTCATACGCCGAAATACTGGCTACTTTGATTAAAATTTACAAGCGGATCAAGAGGTTGTGAATTATTGTGGGAGTTTTGATTTGGCAATTAGGCTCAGCCCGAAACGCAGGTCGTACTCGAGGAAACCAGCGGTGAGACAGAACCTGCGAACTCCTCGGAAGACGTGGGCCTAACCCTCAGTGAGGGAAGTCCACGACTTCAGTCGTGGGAGTAGTCACCCTCCGGCGTTAATGGGCGATTCCACTCTCGAGAACGGCAACGATATCGGACAGATCGAAGAGGTGGAGGTCGTCACGTTCGTCTGCAGCTTCCTCGACGGAGCGTTTGAACCCAGAGCGACTGAACAAGGCGAATTCGTACGTCGGTTCACCACCACCGGTGGGCGTCCAGTCGATATGGGGGACGTCGTCTTCGAGATCCGAGAGCACGTCATAGCCGAGGGGGGTGTTGGTGAATTTCGCTTCGCCAGCGATCAGCGTCGACTCGTCGGTTGGTGCGACGACATCTACCTCCCGGCCCTTGTACCACCACTGGCTCGGCACCTGTGTGAGCTGGTAGTCTGCATAGAGCGCCGGTACCGCCTGGTGACAGAGCGATTTGAACGTTTCGCTGACGAAGTCGGGCAATTCCGGTTCGATGAGATCCGCGTAGGCGTTCTCGCCGTAGAGTTCGTACTGCCCCCCGCGGCCGTAGAGATACCGGAAGTAAAACCGGAATACGGGATCTCGAATCAGGTACCGTGTCCGCTTGCTGCGCGCCGGATCGGCGAGTGCCGGATGGTGTTTCTCGATGATCTGGAGCGTTTCCAGCCGGTCGAAGTAGTACGACGTGTTGGTGCTCTCGATGCCGGCTCCCTGGGCGATCTCGTTCCGACTGCGGTTCCCGCTGGCCATCGACTCGAGAATCGAAAAGTACGTGTTCACCTCGTTGAGTTCCATCTGGAGGACGGTTTCGGGCTCGTCGTGGAGTGGGCCATCCGGATCGCACAGCAGCCGCGTGATGTTCTCTCCGAGGCTCTGTGATGGATCGAGAGGGCTGAGATATCGGGGTGTGCCACCGAAGACGCCATAGACGAACACCCGTTCTTCGGGATCGTACGTCGGCACGAACTCTTGGATGGAGCGAAACGGCAGCTGGGTGAGTTCGACGCGGCCATTCGGCGTCTGGGACACCCGGCCGTAGAGTGGCGCACCGCCATCTAGGACGTGGGTATGAATCATGCCGATTGCAGAGCCTGTGAGTACGAGCGTTGCCTGACTCTCCTCGATAGCTGTATCCCACAGGTGTTGAATGACCGACGGAAGTCCCTCGTTCGATTCGATGAGGTACGGAAATTCGTCGATGACGATGATGGCGTCTCTGTCGGTGAGGTACGTTAAGAGCGGTTCCCACTCCTCTTTGACGGCCGTGATGTCTGGATAAGTCGTCGCTGCGGCCTCGACGAATCGCCTGAGCTGTGTCGTCGCTGTTCCTTGGACTGCCTGATAGTACACGGTATCGTCGCGGTCGGCAATCGATTGGCGGACGAGTTCGCTCTTGCCGATCTGGCGGCGCCCATAGATAATTGCGAGCTCTGCAGCGTCACTCTCATAGAGGGTCTGCAACCGCTCGAGTTCTTCGATACGATCGACGAACTGGTCCATACCTCCATTCGTTGTGGGAGATACATATGTGCCCCGAAGTTAGGAACAAGACTATAATAGTCTGAACTATAATACCCTGGTCCCTAACACGGTAGATCAATCATTCGATCTTTCATCCGCTTATGTGTTTGAGTAAGCCGTACTCGTGGCGAAAACTGGAGTTGGATTGGGGTCTCTGTCAACAAAAAGCAACCCTGCGCCACGCAAGGCTTGCTCTCCCGCGAGGGAGGAGGGGCGATGGCACGCCCCGTGCGGTGCAAGCGGATACCCAAGTACATCACACGCCTCTTCCGAGGCCCGACGCATACGCGCACAAACCAGAGTACCACCATCACGGTGGGAATATCGCTTCCGGGGACTCAGGAACGACCTGCTGTCCTATGGAAGGAATCCCACGACTTCAGTCGTGGGTGGATGTCAATTCCTGTGCGGTTCGATTTCAGTGACGGCTACTATAGATAGTGTCGAAGTTTTAGTTGCTCTCACTCGATCCTAACAACCGGCTCTTCCTCAACTTCCATAGTAATCGTGTGCCCTGCGTATGGAAATTCTACTCGACCAACCCGGGTAGTCCCACCAAGGGTTGTAGAAAAGATCGACTCCAGTGCGTCAGGTTCGACGGCGTCATAGAGTGGAGGAAGCTCTAGTGGGTCCGTGTCCTCGAGGGCTGCTACTTCGTCTACGATCTGTTCGTGTATCTCATTGTTCCCGTCCGCAAGAGACTGAGCCATTGACACTGTCTGACACACCGTCGCGGTAATACTTTTCGATACTATTGTTACCAGCAGTCATTGGTCTTGGAGTGAATCCACTTTGAGTGGTGTTGGCGCGTGATCTGTCGAAAGTAATCCGCTAACTCGATTTGTTTCAGTTGTAGTTCTTTCCCGTTGTGGATGATTATCTAATTATCAGCTTCAGAGAGGGTCAATTATGAACGGTCATCGATTAACATCGTAAAAATATTGAAGAGGTTGCGGTTGGTATAGAATAGCATGACACCACACATCAGGCTCAAGCCAGTTGACGATGTTCCCACCGACTCCTGCGTTTGTCACTATGACGAGTTAGGCGAAGGTGCAAAGGAGGAGTTTCCAACTCTTACAGAATCGACTGGTGTTTCTGTCGATCGTTCAGTCGCAGATGGACTCCAGGGATGTGACCTCGTGAAATACACAACCTACTACGAGGTCTCCGTCAGCTAATCAACGTACTGTGATTCCCACTCTCGTCGCTCCTCAATTGCTCGCTCCCCGGATTCCGTGATCGTGTAGTAATTCGTCCTTCGGTCTAGCTGCCCCTTTTCGACTAACTCCTTGTTGACTATCGTATCGAGGTTGGGATACAGCCGTCCATGGTTGATGTCGATGCTGTAGTACTGCTCCACCTCTTCTTTGACATCCTGTCCAGACGGTTGATCGGCACCGGCAATGACGTATAGGAGGTCTCGTTGGAACCCTGTGAGGTCGTCCATCTCGAGAGACAGTCCAACACGTGATATGTTTGTTATACCCGTCGTATGTGCTGTTAGGAAAACTAATCGCCTTTCTCAGTAAGTGTTTGGTGGGCTTAACCGTACATCACACTTCCAGCACTTCATTACGTATTCATCGACTGCGGTACCACAATGTGGGCATTTGATTCCGAAACTCATCTCTGAGGGAATTTAGCTCTGGTTCCATCATTGGTTAATCGGTAAGCTCGTCTCTGCGCTACTCGGGAGCGGGCCCGTAGCGAGCTGTTCCACACACCTGGCACTCCCAAATCGGTTACCCCGTCCACGCCTCATCAGGGATCGATTCGTGGGTCTTGAACCGATGGTCAGTTGCTCTCCCACAGCTCTATCAGTCGAGGTACGCCGTCGTTGGTACCGACGGACGTTGGCTATCCGACTCACCCCCGTCAACTGTCTCGGTAATACGGTGACTACGTGGTTGCGAGTCGCCGCTCAACACTCAAAACTGGGAGACAAATGTTCTCGCAGAATCAGTCCACGTCGCGTTGTTCGATCGGTTACTCCGCGTCCTCCCCGTCCTCGTTATCTCCGCTTATCGGTCCTCGAGTGAATTTCTTATCGTCCTTGTCGCGGTATCGCTCAGATTCCCGGTTGTACTCTTCGTTTGTGATTTTCCGAAGGAGTTTGTCCGCTCCCTTTTTCACCTTGTTTGAAGTCTTCTCCGGCATACCCTCTACATGAGGTTCCACATACATATATTTTCCTTACTTATTAGTAAGATAATCAATCTTCGCGTTACAAGTGACGGCGCGTATCCTCGCGCTAAAGCGGGAGGTTTGCGCCTGTTCGTTCCATAAATCGATCCGGAACCATCGACTCCATTTGTAACGTTTTCCGCGACATTCTTCAAATCACAACCGTAAGCCAAGCCAACACCTTTTTCCATCGGTTACGCTTCGGACGTGTATGACGTGTCATTCCCTCGGACCTCGACGAGTAGCGTTATTGGAGGCGTGGGCCGATCATGTCCAGAGCGCAAATTCCGGACCGGGATTCGATCTCACCGACGAGAACCGGACACGACGTACCCAAGAGCGCGTCGAATCCTTCCTGAACGATCCGACCGAGGACCGATTTCGCGAACTCTGGTCGTACGAGACGCTCGCCGACGCTGTCGTGGGCGGTCCCGATCTCGTACTGAACCAATGTGACGATGTCGAACGCATCGCGGAAACGATCGAGGAGATCCGAGCTGCGACAGGCTACGATCCGGCTTGGGAGTCCACTTTCCCTATCGACACCGCAGTTTGGGAGCTGTACGGCCGCTTGCACCCCGAAATGGCGCCCATTCTGTACAGCGAGTGTACTCGCGGTCTGAAGGACCTGGGATTCTCGAGCCCGAGCTCGTACGCAGAAGGCGGAGATACCTGGCGAGAATTCGAACGCACGTACGACGAGTACGTCGGCCACGCCACACTGGGAACCGACCACGAGGTACCCCGCAACCACGAGATGAGCGAATTCTTGGGGTTCGTCGCGACGCAGGACGACGAGGTGATCGAAGAGACGCTCCTCAACGACGAGTATCGACCGATCCGAGGCTGGTGGGACGCGTGGCCCGTCGAATCCGGCATCTCACTCTCGGGGTACGAGTCCCACGTCGAGGACTACGCCGAGGCGAAGGAGAAAGACGGCCTCGAGCGGGGCGGACCGGATGACTTGTGGAACAAAGGTCACGTCGAGGTGTGGAAGGACGAGTACCGAGAGCACGTCGAGACGGTTGTCAAGCCGAAATACGAACTAACCGCGATCGAGCCCGATGAGATCGAGCCGTTACTAGACGACCTGACGGAGTCGATGTCGGCGTCGAGTCCCGTTCCAGCCTACATGCTCGGCGGGCGCCAAGGTGGCATCCTCTGGAGTGGGTTCAAGGATCGATCGCTCGAAGATCCCGAGGAGGCCGCTGCAGTGCTGTCGTACCTGTTCGACGACGGGGACCACGTCAGCCTGCGACTGGACCGGTTCGCCACCTTCTATGGCCATCTGGACGACGGCGGCGGCCAGCTACTGAGCCTCGCGACGATCCTGCTCACCTTCGTCTACCCGCGCGAGTACGTCCTTTACCGGTGGAGGTTGATGTCCACGTTCTTCGGCGACTTCGCGGACTACAAGGTACAAACTAAGTTCAACACCACTCAGTACTGGAAGCTCAACGTCGCGTGTAAGCGCCAGCTCCTCGCCGAGCTGGATCACCACCTCGACGACGCCACTATGCTCGATGTCCACACAGTTATGTACGTGTACCACAGGAAGTACGCTGATGATTAGATGTGGAATCTTGTCAGTTGAGCACTGCCGACGAGTAGAGCGATATCAACCGTTCAATCCACGTGATCCGAAATGAGACCCCACACTCAGTACAGACTGAACATTTCGAGTTAGACCCTTCAGAGGGCCAGTTCAGCGAGTACGTCCTGATGCGACCGGATGGTCGGAGTGGTGACGTTCGCGGCCTCCGCGACCTCCGTCTGCGTCAACCACCGGCCTTCGTCGCGCCCGGCGTTGTAGAGACAGGCCGCTGCAAATCCTGATGGCCGGACGCCCGTTGTGACACTTGTTGATTCAGTTTCTTGGGCCAACCGTCAAGCTCGCTGCCGAATCGAGTCAGAGACGTCGAGTTCCCAAGTAAGTCGGGGAACGAATTCACTCGGACGAACGGGCTGGGCCGGGAGTCCGAGTTCTCTGTTTAGCGTCTTGTAGGCACTCTTGACTCTCGAATGTTCGACTCGTGCCGCATCGGCGATGTCCTCGGGCGTTCGTGAGAGACCGTTACAGCGGCAGGCTCCGTAGACGCTCGCTGCCGCCATCGCCTCGATCGATCGGCCTCGAAGCAGGTCTTCGTTCTGTACACTCCGGAACAGCTGACACGCCTGGTCGCGAACCGACTCTACAAACTCGAGAACGCTCGCGATTCTTCGGACCTCGCCCAGGCTCTGTGCGAGATTTCGCTTGGCTTGCGACTGGAACAGCCCACGAGACTGCTCACGGCGCATTCGGGCTAGCCGCTGGTGGTTTTGCCCAGAGAGCTCGTTCCCGTTCGCATCGGTCCTCCGACCGATCTCCGTCGACAACCCTCGGTCGTGACGTGCCGCAGTCAGTGGAGCCCCGTCCGCTTTCGCTGGTCCTGATCGTGAGGTCTCCATTCCGGACCGTGATCGATCCGATGTTCGTCGATAACGAGCCCACAGACCTCACAGATAGTTTCACGCTGTTCGTTCTCACCTGGCCCTTACACTCGGGACACGGTGTGTTGTCGTTCGATACGTCTTCGTCGAAGTCAGTGTCGTAGATGTGTCTCGTCGCCATCGGTAGTTTGCAAGATGCCTCGGTTTGCACCCTGCACCCCTCACAGGGGGAATAAACACCCGCAGACTGGCTGGTGTGGATCGATCGATGCGTTGAATCTTCGACGACACCTACACCGCACTCCTCAAATGCGATTCGGGAATTCAATCCCGAGCAGTTAACGTCGATATAGGGAATTCTGAGCTTTCAGCAGGTCGGAATTAGTGTTGAGAATTTTGTGGAAATGACTAAAGGACTGTAGTTTGATTCAGTCGTATAATGCAGCATAGTTTCAATCCGGATCCGGTGAAGTGCCGAGACTTGTTCGATGGGGAGGACGATCTTTATCAGATTCCTCGGTACCAGCGGCCGTATAGCTGGGAGAGATCGCATATTGAGCAGTTGGTCGATGACCTCTACGAATCGTGGAATGAGGACCGTGACAGCCCCTATTATCTCGGCTCTGTCATCTTGGTGAAGGAGGATAGTGATTCACGTTATGATATACTGGATGGACAGCAGAGGATGACCTCTCTCATAATTCTCTATGCGATTTTCAACGACCATTTCTACGACCACTTGAGCGATAGGAACAAGAGACGGGTCAGGGGAAGAGTCCACGAACAGGCGTTGGAGAAACCGCGGTTGAGAACCAGTAAGCAAACTGATCTCGAACAGTCAGTACTCAAATCGATTGACTTGGATGAGAAAAACAGGTACACCGAGGCTGCCGAAACCCTCATAGATTGTCTGGATGACAAAATTGGAGACAGACACGAAAATCTCGACGACTTCTTCGAGTTCATCGATCAGAATATCGAACTGATTAGAATCATCAGCGATGATCTCGCACATGCTGTCAGGCTTTTCCAGACCATCAATACTCGTGGGAAGGATTTGACGGTCTCTGATCTCACCAAGAGCTATCTGCTTAGCAATCTGGAGGATGACGAAGACAAGGACGATGTAATCGATGTCTGGAAGGAAATCACTACGAAGGTCGATGATGACTATGATACCTTGGACAGCATCCTTGGGATGTATCGGCTGTATCTCCAGCAGTCTAAGGCACAGGAAACGAGGTATCAGGAGCTGAAATCCGAGTTTGAAGGGCAGAATCCTAAGAAGATTGTCAATGACATCCGGGACTTCGTGGACAACTACAACCAGATCGAAAACTCAGGTTCGAAAGAGATCTTCGTCCTGGAAAATCTGTCACATACTCTGTATTGGAAGACGATCCTTATTGCCGCTAAGAAGGACGGTATTGATTACTTCGACGAGTTGCGTGATGAGCTAATCGGGTTCTACTATTCGTACTGGATCGGAGACTATACCAGTGAGAAAATCAAGATACCCTCGATCAATATCTTGACTCTGCTTCGCGACGAGGCCAGTTTGGAGGAGATCCAGGAGTATATCGAGAGTAAGAGAAAACGTGATAATATACCGGAACGGGTTCGAGACGGCCTGTATTCTGATAATGTATATGGAGACGAGAAGTGGCACAAGAGCCTGCTGATTGCTATTGAATACAGTCTAAGTGACTCGCAGAAGGTTGAGCAGATTGAGAAGAGAGGCGGTGGAATGCACATAGAACACGTGCTTCCCAAGTCGTACGGTTCTGCGATGGAAAAATACGATTACTGGAAAGACAATTTCAGTAGAGAGGAGGCAAGTCAGCTGAGAAACACGCTTGGAAATTTGATTCCTCTACAGTACGATCTCAACGCAAAGGCGGCTCAGAAGCCATTCGGTGAGAAAGCTGCTATCTATCAGGGGGAGCGGGGGAAACCGCGTTCAAGTTTCGACCTGGCACTGCGAGTAGCTCGCGGAGACTATGGTGATTGGTCTCCAGAAGCGATCGAGACACACCGCGATTACTTGATTGAGGAGTCTGCTTATCTGTTGAACCTGCCTACCGATTCGATCCTTATCGAGGGAGATTCAGAGGGATCAGAGTAGGCGTCCACTCAACTTTCGTCTCTACGAGAAAACGCGAAGACGCGAATCGAATTAGCGATCGTCCTCGTCGTATGCTCGCCATTCGGGACCGTGGCTGATCCGTTGCTCGTCGGTGACGAGTCCACAGTCCTCACAGACAGTTTCGATAGCGTTTGTGGTGACCCGACCATTGCACTCGGGGCACTGATTCGATTCGGTCTCAGTCTGGACGTCTTCGTCGAACGCCGTCGCGTAACTCTCTCTGATTGCCACGATGCTCACGAGGGGACGATGCGTTGCTCGGGACGCCCCTCAGCCACTCTGGGGCGAACAAACACCACACGATACGGCGGTAGCATGGACCTATGGGGTGGCGAAAGCCCGGCAGCACAACGGCCATTGGCCGTGAGCAGCCCGGACCGTGGAGGTGGTGGGAGGTGGCGGTGACCGCTACACGTCAGCAAAAAAGGGGCGTCGCCCCGGCTTTTCCCACCACCGACTGCACTCATCAGGTCGTTCCCACCGACGACGGCCTCGGCCAGCCGCCGGCTGATCGCCGCTCGCGACTAGCCATCCTGCTTTTCGGCCAGCCGCATCGACATCAGCTCTCGACTTCAAAAGCGAGTAACTATCTCTAATTTAGTCCTCAACCGGAACTTCGACCTCGAGTTCGACGAGTAACCCGTCCTGCGCGAGCTGCTGTGGTCCGAGGAGCGTGAGACACGGATACGGTGGATCGGCGAATACGTCGTTCCACACTTCGAAGAACGCGTCCCGGTTCGTTTGTAGCTCGACGACGTGTGCGGTCACTTTCGTCACGTCAGTCAACGATCGATCGATGTCTTCGAGGAGTATCTCGACGTTCTCGAAGGCCTCGAGCGTCTGGCTCGTAATATCTTCCCCCGCGAGTTCGAATTCCTCGTTCCAACCGACTTGCCCGGACATAAAGAGGGTGCCGTCTACGACGATGCCGTGACTGTAGCCGATGCTCGAGGCGTCGATGAGCCCGTCTGGAGCGATCTGTTTCCGTGCCATGACATGGCAGACAGTGTGGAACTCGAAGTATATGCCGATCGATGTATCGTCGATCGGTTCGGAAACGTAGGGCGCGTTGACGTCAGCGCTCGCGGGCGTGATGTACTCCGCTCTGGTGTTGCGGTTGATCACCAGGACTTCGTTGGTCTTGAGCCGTGAGTTCGGAAGGGTGAGAGAATGGTCCAAGGTGGTGGTGGTAGTGGTGTCCCTCAGGCTTGTCTGGGAAGGTTGGACCTGTTTCAGTCTTTTCTTGTCGATGTAATGAAGAGATCGGTTCCCCCAGTATGTCGTGTTCGTAAGCGTCCGTGGCGTCGGCTTTAAGATTCGTGAACGCTGTCCGGAACCCGTCGGGACGGGCGTTGCGTCGGGAGTCCTCCGGTGAGAGGTGGCGGTTCAGGACACAGGCGGCGTCCTAGGACGTCTTGACGAGAGTGTAAGTCGTTGCGACAACCCCGACAGTCGGCCGGAGTCCGAGAGAGGACGCGCCGGCGGGTTTCGTTGTAGGTAAATTAATCGGGTTCCGAGCGGACGTCGATCACAACGCCGAACTTGCGAGCGTCCTCGTGGCCTTTCTTGGGTGATTCGAGACGGTCACAAAGCGGGTCCTCTAGTTTGTGAACGGCGGTTCGATACCATCGGTGTCGCCGAAGTGCGGGAGAAGACCGCTGCCCGTCAGCGGGTCCTAAAAACCAAACCGTGTCGCAAGTGTTCAGAGAACGGTAGAGAGAATAAGACCCTTCAGTTATTTCTGTCTTGTATTGAGTTGGAGAGTGCTCAGAGAGCGTTTGGTTTATAGCATTTTAGATTGATTGTCAGTTTGTTCGTATGACAAACGTGTTTTTAGCACCGTGTGACTCGCCGAACTTCGACGACACTGTAAAGTCCACCGTCGATCTCAACGAGTATCCAGATCACCCAGAAGCATTGAACGGGATGGAAGAGGTACGGTTCTGGGGAGCGCGTACAGGAGCACGAAATGAAGGAAACTTCGAGAAAATGCAAAGCGGAGATCTCGTACTATTCTACCAGGAAGGGAACTATGTGGGTACAGCATGGGTTGAATCCAAATTCGAGGATGAAGAGGGCTGGGCTAGCACCACATTTTGGCGAGGTGGCGAATCAAACCTAGTCTATACATTGGCGGATTTCGAGTCAATAGCTATTCCTCGAGAGAAAGTAAATGCGCTTTTCAACTACACAGCCGGGTACTACCCGCAGGGACTGATGCGTGTAAGTGACGACAACGTGAACAAGCGACCGGCGTCGATCAAGTTAGCACTGGAACGCTATAGTGAGAAAAACAACTAATAATTCACTCACTTCGTGGTTAGAGACACGGAATCGGGTTTCCTGCTAGAGAACGAACCAGCGAAAGCCCGGCAGCGTAACGGCCTATGGCTGTGAGCAGCTCGAAACGTGGAGGTGGGGTGGGTAGTAGGTGATCGGGCACCAGCAACAAAGAGTCCGCTACTGGCCTACTCCCACCAGGGTTCGTGCTCTGGGAACACGATTTCCGACCAGTGAGTCAGCGCAATCGAACATCGTCCATTGTACCAGCTCTTCGCCGCCGCCCTGAATCGTACTCGCTCACCCTCACGGACCATCGTTTGTCTGGATCGCGCCCAAATCGTGGACTTCGTTCGACCAGTCTCGAACGGAGTCGTATGGTAATAGCACGATGCGTCTCCTGTGGCAACAAGTTTGGACACTACCGCTGTTCCAGCTGCAGTGGCAATGTGTGCGGTGGGTGTGTTACTCGGGAAAAGTTTCGGGCAAGAATTTGTTGCGTAACCTCTGTAAGGGCTGTGCTGGCGGAGCTCACGGAGGGACCGCCTTCGCTCTATTAAGGAATGATCACACTGTTTCTACGGGAGAGCGATGAAGAAATGTAAAACCTGGACTGTGGTTGATGCGTGATCTTAGCGACCGGATACGGTACGTAGTCCCAGTATCAACATGAAATTTGGTGAAGTTCCACACAGATCTCAGTGGTCAATACCGACATCGGATAAGCTGTCTTCAAGCATTTTCCTGATATCTTGATTCATTTTCTCTCCGTGGTTGCTGTGATGGATTTCCTTGTGACAAGTCGGACAGACCGCTATCACTTTATCAGGATGATCGGAGCCACCCTCACCAAGTTCATCCACATGGTGGACCTCAAGATACGGTTCTCCGTCAGGTGTTTCGAACGGAGCCGGTTCACCGCAATACTCACAGTCGCCAGCCGCCCGGGCTTTCGCGTATACCTTGATGGCTGGCGCCCGACTATACCGTGATCCGACTGTCATCGACGTATCCCTCACAGGATCCTCGTCTGCAGCCTCCTCAGCCTTCTTCCGCAACTCCTTCAACTCAGGCGAATTACTGGGAACGGACTCTGTATCTTGGTCGGAAGCCTCAGTCTCTTGACCCTCTAACTTTCGTTGTGTGATTCGAGAATCAGATTCCGGAGCCATCTCCTCATCTTCGTCCTTCAATTCAGCAAGAACACTCTGATCAGCATCTCTAACGTCTGCAAGCCAGTCCTCGTAACCATCATCTCTCGCTTCCTCTGATATACACACACCACGCTGATGATCAACCATCATTACTGTCACTTCTTCTCCGACGAACTCATCTTTGACAGGTCCAATATTGATTCGATGTCTTCCTACCTGAATACTCCCCTTCCCACTATTGCTGACCTTGTCAATTATATCAGAAAAATGCCCTCCGGGACTTGGGACGTACATTGGATCCACGGAAGGCGGATATTTTGCTGGAGTCCTCCGATATTCCAGATCTAGACATTTAGCAAAGGTATCATCAATCATTTTTGCCCGGATAGTCTCACCTTCCGCGCTTTCCACCATCGGCCCAAGATTTATCGTACGATTGTCGATACACGCCACCCCATCCATCACCCTGTTCAAATAACTGACTGTAACTTCAAATTCTGCCCCTGGGGGTGGTACTTCCTTTAGCTCATCTTCGCTCATCCCGCTTTGACACCCCATTGACTATTGAATCAGCTGCTATTCAAGATTCAGGCTCGCAAACGCCATAATATTTTCCTCCTATTATATTTCCAGAATATGGATGGCATACTCTGAGATGCCTGAGAACGGCAATATAGTCTGTGAGGGGTAGTCTGAAGGATCTCGCCTTTCTCCACCTGCTCTTCGAGGATCTTGGTTCATTCCTCGAGAACGATATGTTTGACCCGTTTCCGTGGGATACCCGGTTTTCGTTCAAAGAATACGATTTTCAGGGGAGAGGCGAGCAAATGGCGTGGTTGAGTGAGGAGGACGGCCGTCTCGAGCAGTATCAACCAGAACAAATCGAGACAGGGGAGCAGATTCCGATCGATCATTGGCGAGAGCGGCCGGACGTCGACGGGCAGACTGAGTGGGGTGACTGGCTATGAACCGTGGCCGATCATGGAACAGCGGTACTACTATTTTTTAAGCCGCTGATGGGGACTGAGAAGGTCAGGACGTAGACAACCTTTTTCCGGGAGAACGGAGAATCGATTAAAACGACGACATAGCCGAGATTCTTCCGTTTAAGTACAAAATCCGGCTTGATTTCGAGGGGTGATCAGAATAGTGATATATCTCCGGACACCCCCTCTTTGGTACCCCTCCAATTGGCGCGCGAGTCGCCCGCGTACGCGCGCGCCAGCTGCGAAACGCGCGGACGATTGGGACCCTCAACAGAACACATTCAATTTATATTCTTTCAAATAGCTTCTGTGCATTTGCGGTTCAGGCGTTCTATCGTGGGTTTACGGAGTCTTAACTGTGTTACCAACCATTGGTGAAATGGAGACATGTCCACAACTCCATCACCCAAAAACGGCTGCACAGACATCGAGAACGTCACGATCAAAAACACCGGGACATGGTGGGAAGGCGTCGTCCACGATCATGATCCGGACACGTACGCACGTCGGGTCAGGCTCGTTCGGCGAACCTGTGACTCCCATGATTCCCAGTGGCGGAACGTTCACTCGTGGCGGATTCGTCCCGAGTACTGGCAGGAGGAACGACGGGCCGTCGCTCGGTTTGAGCGCGGTGCAGGACAGACCAACCCGCCGCCGACACCGGTTCATCCTCGGTACACGGTCACCCGATATCTCGAGGTGCGGAAGGATACAGATCGATGGGTTGCCGTGGTTGAACTTGATCGCCCGGATTGTCCCTCGTGCACGCGCCTGTATCACTGGCGAATGCCGGACGAATCCACCTGCCAAAAGTGGACGGTGGGAACGCACTGGCACGATGCCAAGAACCTGGCTACGCGGGAACTGTCGAAGATCCTCTAGCTAGGTTTGCGGCCAGCTGAACGTGATTGCACCGGAAGCAGAGATACATCGCCACCGACCACACCATGACGTACACACTGGATTTTACCCGATCCGCGACCGCAGCAGTACAGGCACTGGAACAGCGAGAACAGGAATACCTTCGGAACAAGCTGGTAGAGATCGCAACGTCTGAGTTCCGGCATCCGCGGCAATGGGATTTCAAGCCGTTACCGGGCCAGGTAGATGGTCGGTTTCGCGTCGGTCATCTCCGTGTGTTTGCCGTGATCGATGATCGGTCCGGCGTGATTTGCGTCCAGGATGTAGGCCGTCGGGAGAATCTGTACGCGTAGCTGTCGTCTCTCCCTCTATTTTTGGAGCACGTCACGTGCGTCCTCGCCGACTCCTGGTCCAGAGAAATGAAACAGGTGCGCTGATGTCCTCCGCCAAGTCCTGCATCAGACTTAACCAACAAATTTGGCATCTACGTTCCTTGTTGGTTAAGGTATTGTTCTGCTGAGTATCTCAGCGAGGAGTTGGTCCGTGACGAGGCAACTGACATCCCTGGCACTCCCACACCGGCTGGCCAGATTACGTCTCATCTGGGAGAGACTCGAACTCCTGGAACAGATGCATTCCGAAGGATAACAAGAGGTTCAATATCCAATAAGAGTCACTCCGAATGGAAGATCCATTTGTGATGATTCAGCCAGCGCTTTAATGGATATCTCGGCACGATTGAAGTGATATGCAGTCCGGTTGTTGCCGTGCTTGTACTCATTTAGTACAGCGATGATGAGACAGTTGATATCCTCCATGGCCATCGTTCGAACCAGATTTCGATAGACTGCATTAGATTCTCCTCCTCTTCCCCCTCAACTTCCAAGACGCACCTCTTTCCTTTATGAAAACCATCGACTTCGGCAGCTTTCTTCGGCTCTCCATGTTTACCTTTGAGAATTGCTCGATAGATTCTGCCCTGTTCTCCTCCTTCTACCTGAAAGCCCAGTTTTTCCAATCCCGGCCGGACCATCTCAAGTACCTCATTACTCTTTGGCCGGTCCTCCTGTGACAACTCTATTGTCGAGAGGTTCGATTCATATTGTCTGAAAATATCCGCTACATCTTTAGCGATTCTTGGTATCTCCTCAGAACCAGGATAATACTCGATTTGAATACTTGAGGTCACTTCATCACTATTCATCCTCACTTAGCAAAAATATGCCCTCAGCTATCGGTCAGTGATTTGTATGGGCATAGATAGCACTGTTTTCATGACGTCGACTCACATTTGTGTTGTTGAATCTGCTCTGACAATCCGACTTTCCCACAGATCGGGCACTCCTGTAACGGCGTTAGCGGCAGGTCGTCCCAGACGTCCAATGCGGCCGTCAACTGTGCCTCGACGACGGGAGAGGTGGTCGCTCGTTTCGCCTCTTAAAGGTGGATTCGGAGTCGCTCACGGGTTGTAAGAGTAGTTTCCTTGGACATACTTCGTTGAGGACACGCTATCGCTATGCCCTCCACTCCTCGAGGGGCAGAAAAACCCATTTCCCATGGTGATGTTGAACCACCGACGTTCACCAGTAGGCCCCTCGCGAACGCCGGAACTGATTTACTCATTTTAGTCCCGAGGCGATCGGTTTGTATCTGGTCTAAGTGGGGCAGCTCGTTCCCACAGGCGATGATGCTGAACGCACACCGTCACGAGATTCTCAAGCCGATTGGCCCGCTCGAAGTCCACATCGTCGTCCCTGTCCTCGAATGAACTGAGCGGCTGGATATGGTGACCGTGCAGTCCCCTCCCGAACGCCCCCCGATGGGCAGTATGTGACCAGTCACACCCCGGCGTTTGACATACGTAGCTGTCTCGCTCAAGCGCCTTCGCCCGCTGTGCCTTCCAGTTCGGCCCGTAGTATCGTCGCTCATCCTTTGAGTCCGCTTTCCAGTTGCCGTTGGCAGGTCCTGATGGACGACCAACTGGCTCGTGGCCAACAGATCGAACTGCGGCCTGCCAGCCGTCCCATCGATCAAAATAGCACCGACAAGAAAAACGACCGTACTCATCCATATCGGTCGCTGTTGGGACCTTCCCCAGTGCCTCGACGAGCGTCCGGATTTCATCGAGGGGACCATCGTCGGGGATTCGATGTTCGCACTGCGGCTCAAACCCAGCAGCTGCTAGTGCCTCATTCCAACTCCCAAACAAATTTTGCGCAAGGCTAACGGAGAAATCCCCTCGTTCACGGTACTCTGGCGATGTCGGTGGACGTCCAAGTTTTGTTGCGATTGTTCTGATGTCCTCTTTGACTTCCGATGACGGAATGTCGTATCTGATGTTCGGTGATAATCCAATTTCTTGTAGTGCATCTCCCCACGTACCGAACCGTTGCCTTATACAAGCCGCAGAATACGCACCCTGTTCGTCCATCATCTTCATTGTCGGTGCCCGCCCTGAGACATTCGCCAACCGTCGGAGTTCAGCTAGTAATTCTTCGCGGCTGATCTTGAGCTGATGCGCTCGTTTGTGACCGCCCTTTGCTCCTGGTGTTTTGAAGTCGGCTCCACAGATCTCACAGATATACAATCGTTTCTCTGATTCCATCGAAGATCAGGACACCGACGAAAGGTCAACGCCTCACCGCTTCAGGCGCGGAAAAACTCCCTCTCGTCGACCTTTCGACAGGGGCCTCCGCGAGTTCTTGACCTGTGTAACAATGGTCGTGGCTGCACGCGCAGCGACCAGCGGGAGCGAGCACGGAGCGGAGGGTAGGGTGGTGGGGTCTGGGTCGGTCCGGCACGTAGCAAAAAAGAGCTGTTGCGACCGGTTACTCCCACCACCGACCGCGCTCTGGGAAATGCACGGTGCTCCACCCGGTCAGGGCCACGGAGACGCGCCCGTTGTACCAGTTCTTCGCCGCGCCGTGGATGCGAACGCGCTCGCCTTCTTCGATCCAGGGTTGGTCGCTCGCAACCCACGACGTCAGCTTCGTACGCCCGCTCTCGTCTTCGATGAGACCCACCTGGGAAATGGCTGCACTCGATGGCTCCCACAGCTGCGTCACCGTCCCTTCGATACTCACCTCTTTGCGACCGACCTCCTCGAGTTTCCCGATTGGGACCACCTGTCCCGGCGCCGTCTCCAGCTCCTCGAACACGCTGACGACTGCGCTCATCAGGTCGTTCCCACCGACGACGGCCTCGGCCAACCGCCGCCCGATCGCCGCTCGAGACCAGCCGTCCAGCTTCTCGGCCAGCCGTATCGACTGTCTGTTCACCGCCGCCAGCTGCTCCTGGGTGAGCTCTGCACGGGGATCCTCTCGCTCCGGATCTGCCAGCGGATCTACGCTCGCCGCCCGCTTCTGGAACGCAGCACGCCGCTCAGCGCTCCGCTTCGCCGCAATGTCTCGCGTGCGCTGCTCGCGACCGTCCTGCGTTCCAAGATTGGCTTGGGCACTGATGCGCTCCAGTTCGGCTTCCCGCGCCTGAATGCGCTCTTCCTGTTCGAGGGTCACACCTCGAATCCGTTCGTCACTGGTGTCGACCATCCCGTCCGGGTGGTTGGCATCGACCTTCGCCTGCACCTCCATCTGCACCGTCACCTGGAATTTCGGCGTCTCGTCGACGACCTCGAAGCCGTCCTCATCGACCTTCGTTTCGTCCGCTTTTTCGAATGCCTGTTCATCGACCGAAACTACATTACTGGTAACGTTCTTACTTGACATTGGAATCACTCACAGGTGATTTCCGACGAAGGCGCTCACGCGCCGCCACCGCGATGCTGCTATATCGCGTTTTTCCGACGACACCGACCGACAGAACCATCTGCGCGCTCTCGCTCGCGCCTTCGCGAGCGTCCCCTGGGGCGCGAGCGAGAGCGGGCCAAGGGAGGCCACCCAACCAGCACCGCGCGCCGGCCCGTCCGGAGCGAGCGGCCAGCTGTAAGCCGTTTCTCGTGTCCGGCCCGGACGGCGGGTCCGTGTCCAGGGCGACGGTCGTGAGCACGGCGAGTCGTAGGGTGACTCGCCGCGCGGAACGGCCCAAAGCGCTGGAACGCGAAAGCCCGCGAGGGGCGCAACCGAAAACGCGCTTAATGCTGGCGTCGAGACCAGATTCATTTTAGCCCGGCAGCCCGCCCGCTACCGCAGGCAGGCAGCCCGGAATGTTCGGTCGCGAGCGACGCGGAGGGCGGCACGCGGCGAGCGGGGCGGGCCGTTCTGTACCACTGGTCGATCGGCTTCATCACTCA
The DNA here is from genome assembly GCF_059736265.1 of Natronosalvus sp. KLKA75. Lineage (NCBI taxonomy): Archaea > Methanobacteriati > Methanobacteriota > Halobacteria > Halobacteriales > Natrialbaceae > Natronosalvus > Natronosalvus sp. KLKA75. The sequence goes on along the minus strand of NZ_JCAQIC010000002.1, from coordinate 104,908 downwards.
GCGAACCAATCACCGTCCTGGTGGACTCAGAAAGGGCGAGGCCGGCTCGGTCGTCCCCCGACCCCGTAAGCACCGCAAGAATGAGGCGCGCAGCGTGGGTTGCGGGATGCCGAGCGGCCGAGGGCTTTCATGAGGAACTCGAGTACTCAACAGCTGAACTACAGGAGATTGTGAACCGTCTCAAAGAGAAAGACGCTGTCAAAGAAACTAATGATCGCATTGAGCGTCTTTCGACAACGGTCTGACGGCAGGGAGTACAGGAGTCTATGAGTAACGCCTACGAGATGTCACTGGATTCTGAAGACCCACAGATATGTATCGAGGACTTTAGACTCCAACCCGTACACCCGCACGGATGTCTCCTCACGCCCCTTTTGACGACCTGATCGAGATTATTCGAATCACTCGTCCTCGAGTGCCGCGTAGATCTCGGCGTGGCGGCGTCCGTCGAGCTTCCCCATCTCGAGGGCGATCTGGTGGCGTTCCTCGTCGCTCTCGGCCACCTGATAGCGCTCGTACAGCTGGTGGACTTCGTCGTCGACTGACTCCGAATGAGTAGTGTCGGACATCACCGATCGCGCAACCGGTCTCGAGCGGCTGCAAACCGAACGGGATCCGTGTCGCCAGCAGCAGCCATCTCATTGGCTGACTGGAGCTGGGAGTCGATAAGCCGATTCTGCTGGCGTGACCACTCACGATCGTCGTGCGTCCGAACGTACTCGGCCCAGCGCTTGATCATCGCACGGCGTTGCTCCGTATTCCGGCGTTGATCGTCCTCAAACTCCTGTGAGTTCAGCATAGTAGTCTTCCACTCCAAGCTCTTTGACGTACGTTTCGAGTTGCTCCGTGTTAAATCGTTCCTCGAAAGTCAAGTACAGGTGAAGTGCATCTTCGAAATCCTTCCCGGTGAGGCTGTCTGCAGCTTGCGCGAGCCGGAGTTTGTATGCAATTTGGAGTTCGAGCGGACTGATCTCGATCTGCCCCTCGTCGAACGTAACCGTGAGAGGATTCGAGAGGGCCTCGCGCTCAACGTCGTTCGAGACGAACCACGTCTCGAAGTTCGGATACATCTCTCCGTCCTCGGCAATCCGGATTCGGCTGCCTTCGTTCAACATCGAATACATCTCATCGAGCGGCATCGCCATCCCCCAGTATCCCCTATCTTTGAGTTCAGCGACCAACTGCTCGGTCTCCGTTTTGGACAGCGACTCCAGAATGACGTCGATATCCTCTGTCGATCTCGATCGCCCAGTAAGGATCGCGACGTACCCACTGACGATGACGTAGTCAACCCCGCAGGCGTCGAGGATCCGTGTGAACGCGAGTACGTCTTTGTCGAGTTCTGAAAGTTCCCGTGAAACCGTGAGCGTGTCGTCACTGAGTTCCATCAGTCCCCTCCATGGAACACCGATAAACTAAGCGCTGCGTCACTTGTGTCCGTTCTTTTGTTACGATACTCATTCATTGCTCTCCTCTTCGGTACCGTGACGTACGTCCTCTCCGATATCGAAGTGCTCGTGGACAATGGGCCGAAGCGCCTGGAGGACAATCTCGGCCGCGAGCGGGGAGATATCGAGATCACGAGCCATCAGCCGGTGGGTGACCTCCCCCCGCTCTCGATCCACGGTGTAGATCAGTGCTGTCGCGAGGCCGGCGATTCCGTGCCGATCGATGTATGTATCGATGTCATCGTCGGCCGTGCGGCGTCCAACGGCATCGATGAGCGCTGGCGTGATCGTGTATTCTCGGGTCCCGTCGGCAGCGGTGACGGTCAGGTCGATGTCGCGAGCGACATATCTTCGTGGTTGCTCGTCAGTCGTCGCCTCGAGGACACCAGCATCGACCAACCGGTTCACGTAGGTGTATGCTGTTCCCTGCGCGAGGTCGAGAGTGTCCATCACCTCCTGGACGGTCACTTCCTCCTCGTGATCGATATACGCGTACAGTTGAGCGAGCTGTGGCTCCTCGAGAAGATCCGCGACTGAGAGGAAGTCGCGGATGACGTCGCCGTTGGCTCGGTGTGACGTACGTGACACGGCTTTGGCCTCGATTACAGTTTACAGCAAAGCAGTAAAGAGTGTTTGGGGTCACTCCGCCGGCGGCGTGACGAGGTGCTCCTCGAGGTCACGCGTCCAGTACGTCGCGGGGCCACCGGGGCTACAGCGAGCACACAGCTGTAACGGCCCTTCGAGATGCCCGAGTTCGACACGGAATCGTGTGAGTGCAGCGAGCGTGTCGACGACGAGCCCACAGCTATTACAGGCGTGGTGATCACGCTCGTCGAGATCGGGATGCTCCTGGACGGCACAGTCGACGCAGATCTAGTGGGTGACTCGCTCGTCTTCCCCCCCACGTGTACGCCGTGCCTGCCGCAGACCCGGGTACTGCCTCACAGAAGGTACACCCGGAGAGCGTCTGCTGCATCATTCTGCTGACTCGCAAGCGTTACGGGCCGCCGACCAGCCGCGATGGAAGATGACTAACTGCCGATTCGAGTCGAAGGCTTCGCCGCTTGGCTCGTGGACCAGCACTCGCTGTTCGGCGACTGCCGTCACGACACCGTCGTCGACGAGGTCACTGACGAGGTGTCGCGCCGTCGTCTCGTCGACGTCCGCTGTCGATACCCGGGCTGCATCCCGATCCTGTGCGAGAAGTTCGGTTTCGAATCGCTCGTGATCGTCTGATCTGTCGTCGAGGATGTCTGAATCAGTCATGGAAACTCACATCCTGGCACGCTCTCGAGCGTGCCTCGCGCCTCACGGCGCCGACAGACTCATCGTGGGGAACAGGTGAGGAGGGTGAATCAGGACTCTGAACTCGAGAGCTTAACCAACGGCTTGGGATCCTCACTCGGGACTTGTTGGTTAAACCAGTCACCCCGTCTGCAGAACTGCAGAAGAGGACACAAACCCCGAAATACAGGATTATTGAATTATCATCGAGTGATAAACTTGAACAGCTGTGCTGAATACAGAGAGTTAGTTCTGCAAACTACAGTCTATTCGCAATCAATCTCATCTTCTACATTCGTCTAGATCATCAGCTGCTTGCATCAAAGCCCGAGCAAATTGTCGTGTTTGTTCGGGGGTCATCCTGAGTTCAGCTTCTGCTTTTATATCTTCTGATTGATGATTCAAATGAAATGACACAGAGAGCCTTTGAGGTCTTCCCCGTCCAATAAAACCGAACTTTACATCTTTATTACATCTATCAGCGACGGTTAGACTTCCAATTTTTGTGTCTGTCTTTATTTGGTGAACCATTCGGGAACTTTTATGAGACATACCAAGAGGATGCTCATACAATTAGCTTAAACCCATGGCCATGGGTTGGAATCCGGGCGACGCCCGACCTCCTTAGATGGAGATTTGGCGTCTTGATTATCCGAATCCCATTAGTTAACTGAGTACGGTAAATATGAATCTTCGTGAATTTTCTCGGACTCTTCGAGTGATATGCGCCTGTATTCAACACGCAGTTGTTGCTAGGGCTGAAGGATTTCAACAAAACCGAAAGACAGGAATCTTCCTCCACCGAGCGGCTGCGCTGAGTACCGTGTTTAGCCGTCGCCATCTCGACACTCAGTTCGGTCGAACGCAGGGACGTCCTGTGGGCCAGGCTTCTTGGCGTCATCGATCGAGTAACTCGACGTCGGGCTTCGCCCCGGCTAACCCATCGACCGCTTTCGCCCGCTCGAGTTCGCGGCGTTCTCGCTGGGCCTGTCGTTCGAGGGCAGCTGCCCGCCGACGACGAACGGAGAATCGATCGTCGTCGACGTCGTCGTCTTCGATCGTGAAGCGCTTGCCTCGATGGTCGATTTGCTCGAGCATCAGTACGCGTCCTCCCGAACTGCGTCTCGCGCGGCCGCCTGCAGATGCTCGTAGCGGACTTCACAGCGGTCCGAACAGAACCGGCCAGCGTATCCGGCCCGATCGCGGGTGCGTCTCGTACAGGTTGGTACTCGACACTCGGTACACCTGGTCATCTGGCGATCCCTCGCTTCAGGAGCCCTATCGTTGCAGCGTCTGGCGACGCTGGTGCTACGTTGTTTGCTCGCATGGATTGCTGCGGTGGCCTTCAGTCGAGCCCCCGCACCCCTCCCGGGGCCGATAAACTATCTCGAGCGGACGACCTGGCCACCTCTCAGTCACCGGTTGAACGTCCCATCCGGGGCGGGGGAGATCCCAATCCGAATCTCGAGATCGACGCGTCTGAGGTGTTTACAGCCACAGGCGGGCTGGCGTTGTTCACAATCCGGACAGGTGCACGTCTCCGCCTCGACATCGACCGTGTATGTGTTCCCGCTCTCGCTGACGACCTCGTAGGTTGGGCACACGCTGGCGAAGCGGACGTCCATATCCTCGCTCAGTGCTCGACGGGTTCGTGGTTCGTCGATCGAGTAGCCGCCTGCCTCGAGTGGAGTCGGTGGCTGTGGATCCGCACAGGGCTGGTGAATTCGTTGCGACGGTTTCGTTCTTGCCCACATTTTCTGCAGCGCCAGTAGCGTGTGCGGTATTCGGACCCCTCTGTGAGGTCGATCTCGTATGGAGAAGGTTCGGCGCCGGGAAGCCACTCGTCGATGGCGACGAGCTCGTGTCCGTTAAGACGGGCAACGTCGCCTGGGTAGCTGCGATCTCGGTCACTCGTCTTCGTCTGGGATTGGTCGTCTCGATGCGATTCGCTCGGGAGTGGCTGATCTGTACTCATCAGTGATCTCGAGGCACACGTGGTCGCGCCTCACCCTTCAGGCGCGAAAAACGAGTTCCGGGCGGGTGATCGATAGGGAGAGCAAGGCTGACTGGAATGAAAGTCACTCATTCGAAAGCGCTCTTTGAGTCGGTTAGTTTCCCCCACGAATCTGCTCTACTCCCCCAAGGAGGTATTCTTAAACGACTCGATACGAAAGAGACGGGCACGAAGACGAGATGAACGACAGCACCGATCCACGACCGCCACTGTCGGAGTGGATTCTTGATGCGTACGACGTCCTTTGTACGCACAGTCTCAATTCGGACGATCAGGAAGACGTACAGTCGGTCCCTCGAGAGCGAGCACTCGAGATCCTTCTCAGAACCGATGAACTGACCCTTGAACCTGAAGACGCGAACTACGCGCTCACCCGGCTACTCGAGCGAGGCTACTTCTACGAGGTCGACGATGAACTCCGTGTGACGGCGCCGGAAAACTGACATTGATAGTTGCGGTCTGAGACGTATTGTCCACGACACGTGCGGACATACCGCTGAGTCATCTGGCCGACAATACCTACACCCTGGCGTTTATCTTTCTATCGAACAGCATAGCACGTATGACCGGAAGTGGAACTGTCGAACGGATCTTTATTGCACCGAAAGCCGAAGCGGAGATGGAAGAACAGACCGATATTGAAGCGGTCGCCGGGAGAGGGCTCCGAGGAGATCGTTATTTTAGCGAGATTGAGACAGGGACCTTCGTCGAATGGGAATCAGATGAAGAACGTCACGAGGGGTACGACCTCACGTTGATCGAGCAGGAGGCCGTTACAGCGATCGAACGTGAAGCGGGAATCGAACTCGCCCCGGGAGAACACCGTCGGAACATCGAAACTCGTGATGTCGCGCTCAACCATCTCGTTGGACAACGCTTCCGAGTCGGTGAGGCAATCTGTCGAGGGGATCGTCTGTGTGAACCGTGTACCCACCTTCAGCGCATCACACAAGACGGCGTACTGCAGGCACTCACTCACCGAGGAGGGCTACGGACTGATATTCTCGAAGGTGGAACGATTCGCCCCGAAGACGTCATCGAACCGCTCGAATTAGATCATCAATAGCGCTGGTTCAGATGTTCTTCGCTAGAACCTAGCCGACTTTTGGATGTCCCGTACCGCAGAATTATACTGGTTTGCTGGAATAGGAAATGTAGAGTATTCATGCCCGGACCATATTCACCAGAAGAAGGCGAGGTTCACACCTACGAGCGGACGTTTACGAAAGCGGATGTCCACCAATTTGGTGAGGTCTCAGGAGATCAGCAAGCGATCCACACCGAACCTGACGAAGCAGGCCGCTTAGTCGTCCAGGGGTTACTCACCGCTACCCTCCCGACGAAAATCGGTGGGGATCTGAGCTATATCGCGAAGACGATGGAATTCGACTTCCTCCAACCAGTGTATACCGGGGACACAATCCGGTGTGAATTGACAACCGAAACAGTCGAAGAACGCGACGATCGCTATTCGCTCTCGAATTCTGTCGTGTGCACCAATGAGAACGATGAAACGGTGATGGAGGCACACATCGACGGTCTCATCTGGAAAGACTAGGATCCCAACGGCGCTTCTTACTTGTCCCACAGCTCCGCAATCCAGTCTTCGATCTCGTCGAGGACAAGCGCAACTACGTCGCGATAATCGGCTGGCCACGCGGCGTCCTCGCCGGCCGTCGGGGCGGTCGGTGGAGGATGAAAGTGGTCTCGCGTATTACGGGGGTTCGGGTGGCGGTCCCACCGGCACTCCCAGGCGCTCTCGGGATGCACCGCTCGATAGTGGATTTTGAAGTCGTCGTTCGTGTACCAGCGGACAGTCAGGGTCGTCTCGTTGACGGTCGCTGGATAGTACGGCGATGCGAACGAGACGTGAAGTTCGAGATGGCCGCTGGCGTCTGTGATGGTCGCCTGTTCGACTTGGTTCGTGGCCTGGAGACGTGTCTGTAGAAACTCGAGGATTGGACGGTCGATAGGAGCAGGGCTGTCTCCATCGCCTGCTGGCGGCACCATCGCTGGTCTTACCCGGAGGCTTGTTCGCCGTCGGCGCCGGCACGTTGCTGGCGGGCGCGTTCGTAGCGCTCGCGCTCCTCGCGGGCGGTCGACCAGTCGGCGAGGTCGCTGTACACGTCGTCGATGGTCCGCTCGTCACTCGTCTCCGCCACGGCGACGGCGTCGACTGCGGCCGGTGACGCGGCGTCGTACGTCGCCTCGTAGTCGGTGATGCGCGTCGTCAGCTCACGAACGCGTTCCTGCAGGTCCTCGACGGAGTGGTCTGCGGCGAGCTGGTTGATGCGTCGCCACTCGAAGTACGCGTCGTTGCGCTCGTAGGTGGCCGGATGGCCATCATGCCGGGTGACGATCCCCAGATCGTCGAACCACCCCAGATACTTCCGGGCCGTCTTGGGATCACAGTTGGCGGTGTCGGCGATCGCACTCGCTGTCGTTGGCTCACGGGTTTGGAGGATGGTGCCGTAGATGCGCTGTTCAACGTCGTCGCCGAGAAACGCGTCCTCGAAGGGTGGTGGGCCGTCGGGGGCGTGTGTCTCTGACATACCTGGATTTGCATGGTTACGGATATAGTTCTTGCTTCGAGGAATAGTTTCCCGCACAATTGGCCTAAGGATGGTTTCAGCATCGAAGGAAAGGAGTATCATGTTAACCAACAATCTCCAAATTCGTGAACTGTTGTTGGTTAATTAGGTGCGACAGAAGCAAGCCTTTTGCTCAGAAGTCCTATGAAAATATGAGACCCGCCCTAATCATCAAATTCGGGACAGCGATACTCCAGATAATTCCCAATTCCGGACCCCCGATCACCTCCAATGAGGAAACTGCGCTCGGTAACTTGAAGCAGTATTTCGACACAACAGAGGATGGCAACCTCTTACACAAGGGGACGCTATCGATTATCTTACGGATCAGGGTATCGAACGTGTTGATACGCGAACGCACGTCGAGCAGTTGCCTCTGAAAGGCTATCTCTATGAAGTCGATGACGAAGTGCGATTGCCATCGCGTCCCTTAACTCAGTGTGTATCTCCATTTACTGCAGTGCTTCTGCAAGTCTCATTTATAAAACCATGTCGCCGACTCAGAGGGTGAATCAGCTATCGGCAATTCCATGAATGAGAGTTGAAACAGTCGGTAGATAGGTATACAACTCATCCATCTCGACAACTACGCACAGATTGATGGACGGCCGAGTAGGGCTAAATACTATCCCTACAATTCAATTCATTTCTGATATACCTAGCTGCAGGCTCAAGATCAGATATATAAGTCCTCATTCCGAGGAATTCATATGTCTCTCCATCAACAGTATTGAACTGGAGATTAGGTATGGAAGACTCTGATGAAGCAGTAACATCCAAAACCCGTTCATATTTGATGCTTCGTTTCTCATCGTGATCGTCCACGCCCGCTATATGCAGAACCCTCTGGTTGGTGATTAGTAAGAAGCAGGAGCCACCTTGTAATGCATCGTGATAGGGGGTTTCTTCTGTTCCATCAGAAAAAACGATTTTGAACCCCCTCCTCGGAAGTTTGAACACGAATTCAAGCTTCTCAGTATCATCAATATGTCCAATTAAATCATTGTCGAATAATCCGCTATTCCCAGTGAGAAGCCCCGTACTGAATGAACCAGTTGCATCCTCAGCGGCTTTGGGTACCTTCAGGTGTTCCTCAAACGAATCAAGTTTGGAGGAAATCTCAGATTCAAGTTCTGAAAGAGAAAAGTCCTCAGGGGGCCCCCGGTGATTCTCAATGACTGCGTCGTCGTATTCTGAAACCAATCCCTGATAAATTTCTAATGTCTCATGTAGGTCTTCAAGCTCATTCTTTGCTTGTTCATACTCCAAATGACCTTCCTCAACTTTTCCAGTTCGTCGTATTTGGTCGCCCACTTCGATATGATCTCTAATATCATTCATATATTGACAGACCTCAGTTACTAGTAAGTCCAGACCTTTTATTCGTTCAGCAATTCGGAAAGCTTCCTGGGAATGATTATTAATTCTCTCTGTAATCAGGGTTAGTTCTGCAGTAAACGTCTCAGTAGGGGTTAGGTGAGCGATAGTGGTATTATCAATATAAGTAAGTCCGGCATCGTACCGGACAATGCTCTGTTTCAATTCTTCTCGTTGTCGATTTACTTCTTCATACTCATCTACTGCGTCGAAGTATCGCTCTTTGTAGAACGCTTCCTCAGCACTGTCGAGTTTGGACTGGAGGACCTGGAGATTATTGGCGATCTCTCTTCGAAGTATTATGAGGCTTGGGAGAAGCTTTGGGACATCATAGGGGTGCGTGTCCTCATCAAACTCAGTTATCGATTGAGAGTTCCCCACCGCATCCGCATTTCGCAGTGGCGTATTAGTGGTGACGCCCTCAACGTCGGTTAGGGCAGTTCCGTTCCGGTTGGATTCCGGGTCAATATATGACTGGGCGAGTTGAAACGCATCGAGCGCGTCAATAAGGTTATAGAGTTGAGAGCCGTCGATGAGTTTCACATTGAGCCTCTTTGCCACCTCCTTTGCACCATCGGTGAATCGACCGGTAGTCACTACGACTACCGTGTCTACGTCAGTTTGTTCTTGTCGGATGCTTGCATACTGCTGTATATCCGGTCTTCCGACCGAATTCGACGGCCTGTATCGCTTGACCTGAATTACTTGTTTCTTCGGGAACGGTGTTGACTGTTCGGCAATAACATCAACCCCGCCGTCATTCGCACCTTTTGTGACATACGTATCCCAGTTTTGCAACTCCCAAAGTTCTCCGACAAACTGCTCAAACTTGTAGGAATCAATGTCCTGGAGTTGCTCAAGGAATTCATTCTGTGAAAATTCCATACTACTCGTATATACCTATATGTCATAATAAGCCACCGCTCGACATCTGTGAGTTCAGGCTCTTACCGGTCCATCTCACTTCTGTTGAATATACGCCCTATCTCTTGCAGAGATTCGATGTACTACCGAGCTAGTGTTAGAAGGAGCGTGCAAGATCCAGAGGATAGATGCAGTACGGTGTCGTCGAACTATTTGATCGGGAGGGGCGGCTGTATCGCTGGCAAACTGAGGAGGATCTCGTCGACGAGACTGGCGAGTTACCGTGAGCTTGGTTCAGCGTAGTCTCGTTAACCAACGATTCGGAGACTGAGTCCGTCGTTGTTGGTTACTATGGGTACTCCTTCGACTGGGGAGCCGACCATCAGACTGGAGGATACGTCTTGCTTGATCTCATGATCCACTCGACGCAAATGCTTGCAGCCACTCTCAGGTTTCGCTATTGCCAGTCGAAACAAGTACACGACTCCCCGATGACGTCTACTTTGTATCGGTCCCCTGACACCGACTGCACCTCGCAGCAACCATCTTTTGAGAACAACGAGACGTCCATCGCTTCGTTGACGGCGCGTTCGGTACGTGGCTTGACGCCAACCACGATGATCTGGAGTGGATTCACCTAGTCTGGCGGTGGCGGTGTGGGCACAAGGTTGAAGCTATAATATCGTGGGCGTGGTGCTACCCTCTCCATGTTCACAGCGAAACCCTGGATGCGAGAAACCTCGAGACCAAGACCAAATTGTAACGACAACGGCCGTCCGGCGATATCGCTGTTATTGGACAGACCTGCCCGACCACAACGAAGGTCATCGTCGGTGGCGAGGTGGTGAATAATGGAGATCAACCGTGCCGAACTCCATTATCAGAACACCGCCGATAAACGTGTGAAGGACTGCCTTGATCGATTTGAGGATGCCTCCACATTTTGCGAGGGCATTAGCTCGGACACGGAGATTGTCCACTCGTTACCGATCGAGGAGGTTCTCGAGGCGCTCGTCGCAGCGGAAATGGACCTCAATGGTGGGCTCATCTACGGGCCACGCGACCCCGAGGCCTGCGGGAATTGCGGGGAAGTCGTTTCCCAAGACGAGATGTACTTCATGCCCGACGGGTCGATCGTTGCATGTACCTACTGTGTTGACCAGATTGAGTAGGTACACCACGATTTCGAACGCTAGCCGCGTCTCAGATGCTCCGCATCACGTCTGCTTTTTTCTTGTCGTAAGGGCTGTAGTACTTCCCATTCCCGGACTTTCGACGTTGGGACGTTGTGCCGCTTGAGGAGTCGTCATCGCCCCCCGAGTCATCGGTGCCGTGGTCGTCCCCTTCGTCTGTCTCACTATCGTAGTTGACGCCCCATTGCCAGTCGTAGAAGTTACTGAAGTAACGAATCTCAGATCGTAGCGCCTCCACTTTGTTCGTATCTTGCGGGGAGTAGTCGCCCGTGATCTCCGACCCGATAACCACCTTGATTGCCAGCTCGATGTCGCCCATCCAGTGAATCATCATCCCCTCGAGGCTCAGTCGAGATGCATCGCGGGGCTTGTCTAGTGCGTCGACGACCGCCCATCTGAATTTCGATGGATGCGCCTTCAGCCGAATTCGGTTGCAGATGAAGTTGATCTCGTCTTCGGTCAGGTTGTTGTTCTGCTGTTCAAGAATGTTCTCGATCGCTTTGATAGTGTTGTCACTCATGATTTGATCTACCTCGATTATCGAATCGGCCCACTCCGGGCCTCGCTGTTAGAAATCCGACGTCACGGCGGGGAGATGACTCTCCCTTAACAATCCCTCTAGTCTAGCTTCTAGAAGACTAGTATCTAGACTTGCAGCTAGTACTAGGCTGATTGAGCTAGTAGTAATACTAACAACTGTGCTGAAATACGATTTTTGTAGGAGTATGGCTTGGGTCGAGCGTAAGCGAGGCCCAAGCCTTACCCTACAAAAATCGTTGGCGGTAAGGAAGGAGGAGACTCTAGAGGTGGATGGTTATTAAGCTAGTGGTCTAGTCTAGAAGGGGAATTGTTAAGGGGGATGAAATGACCGGTCTCGCCGACCGGGACTGATGAGTGCTTCGCGATAGCCCCTCATCACACATGACATCGACACACCGGATGTGTGAGTTCTCGGGCGTTCGTAGGGCCGCACAGGGACTCCGGCGCGATCCACGACACCTTATCGTGTTTCAACAGTCGACCTTCACACGGCGAACTGAGGCGCTTGAGGCGGTCGGCCTCGTGAACAGGTCGCGGTTAGAGAGTTCTATCGTCGTCGGTGGGGGAAGAACATTCGATAAGCTTCCGCGGCCTCGTGCACATGTCGATGGTCTCGTGCAGTCGAGTTCGGGTCGCAGCAGCACTCCTCGCGGACTCCGCACACCACTCCAAGATGTACGATGGAGACGACGGGCTCCTCGGGATTCTCAAATATCTCGGCATCGACGAGTGAGACGACGGCCAGTGACAATCTTGTACCAGACAGAGATAGTGTTGCGCGCAGTTTCAGAACGGTTGGCCGAGGGAGCGAATGAGTTACAACTCGAGGTGCTCGGAATCGCGACCGACGCAGTCACCAGACAGGGCATCGATCGGCTCGAATTCTACCTCCAGAGCTACGAAGTCCCCGTCGACCGCGAGCATAAAGGGGTTCTCCTGGCCGACGCAAAATCCGCGGCCTACGTGGACCGCCCCGTCGTATTCTATCTCGGCCTCGACGAAACGTGGACTCACTCGCCACCTCGTCGCCCGTGGGTCGACCGTGACGCCGAATTCACTCGGAACCTGACGCAGTTTCAGCTTCTCCTCCAGAACGGCACCGAACAGTATTATCTCGTTCAGGATACCATCGGTGGCTCGCCCGCGACGCCGTGTCTCTACTTCGAGGATCTCCTCGAGGACGACTTCGAACGCTTCAGCGATCTCGCCTCAGTGACTCACGGACGGACCTTCGGTGTGACCCGAGACGGGTTCGAGAAGGAATCACTCGACGTCTCAACGACGCAGATCGACACCGTCAGCCAGTCCAGTCTGAGTACGTACGTCAACAGCCCCCGTGATTACCTCTTCAGCCGGCTCGTCGACGGCCCTGATAAGGACTACTTCAAAGAGGGGAATCTCTTCCACGACTTCGCCGAGTTCTACGTCAACCATCCCGACCTGATCGACGAGGAGACCATCGAAGACCTAGTGGACGTGATGCTCGAGGAGGCGGCATCGTTCGTACGGCGCGTCGACCGTCCAACGCGCCGTACCAAGTACCGGATCGGACTCGCAACCATCGTCGAGCTACTCGACGAACGCACTCCGGAGGGTGACGACCTCCTCACACCGAACAGCGGGTGGGGGCAGAATTTCTTCGCGGACCACTTTGGTAGAGAAGTCGACTCCCCGTTCACGGAGCGCTGGTTCGAGAACGAAGATCTCGGACTGAAGGGTAAGATCGACCTCGTCCACGGCCCGACTCACCTCCTCGACTACAAGAGTGGGCGTCGGAAACGGGCGTCCCGCGTCGTCAAGAACTCCGCGCTCGATCCGCCGAACGATACGCCGAACTTCCAGGCACTTCTCTATCTCGCTCACCGCCGTAGCGAGCGTCCGGGCGAGCGCCTGCAGTTCACGTTCTTCCACTTTCTCGAGACGCTCGACGACGTCGTCGCCGGTGAGGCGGACTTAGACGAGACACTGACCACTATCGAGTATCACCCGACCCCGTTCGAGGAGCACGCCCGGTCACGGGCCACGTTCGAAGCGCTTCGCGATGACGGGGCGAAGAACTGCCAGAAGACGCTCTCGAAGATCGAGTACGCTGATTACCAGTCCGCGTTCGAGACGGCCCCGCTACCGGCGACACGCGACAGTGACGAACTCATCGACTCCGAGTTCGGGCAGGCGATGCAAACCCGACTGCAGGAGTGTGTCGGCGAGTACAAATACGTCTCGTCGGGCTGTAAACAGCTGCTTCGCCAGCTGGCACGAGTTCGGAGTCAGAACTACTTCGAAGAGGATCTCGACGCCTTCGAGACGTTCGTCACCGAGCGTATAACTGAACTGAATCAGCGACGGGCTGGCGAAGAACGCTTCCCTGTGAACGGGCTCGCCGGTGAACCGAACTACCGTCGCGTGGACAACCGCGACCTCCTTCTCGACCATGACTGAACCGAATACACGACAGCAGGACCTCATCGACAGCACCGACGGTTTATACCTCGTCGACGCTGGCGCGGGAACGGGCAAGACGTTCACCATCACGCGCCGCTATGCGAACATCGTCGACGAAGACGACGTCGCCCCCGAGGACGTGCTGCTGGTGACGTTCACGAACAACGCTGCAACCGAGATGAAGGATCGGATCGTCGGCCACTGCGAGTACGGGATGCGGGATCTCGCGGACGCGCCGATCCAGACGTTTCACGCGCTCTGTCACGATCTCCTCCAGGAGCACGGCTACGACGCTCCGACGCACCTCGGGCTCGACGACCGCATCACGGGCTCGACACGCATCGTCGAGAACGACCTCGTCGAGGAAGCCCTGTTCGGGGAGTTCGTCGACCGGTTCAGCGACGACCATCCCGAGTACGATGACTACTTCCGTATCGTCTCGAATCCGACTGAACTCCTCGGTCTCATCTCACAACTCGCCTCGAAGGGCGTGTTCCCGACAGCCGACGGCTGGTATCGGAACGGCGAACGGTATCTCGATGGGGATTTCGAGGCGTTCAAATCGCTGTTCGACGAGGTAAATGAGCCACAGAATGGCGGCAGCAAGCAGTCACGCCTTCGCTCGAAGCTCAACAGCTATGGGAAGAACAAATGCTACCTGCCAGATGCCCCCGAGAAGACCGAGATTCGCGGACAGGGCACGAAGAGCGTTCCCGATGCTGTCGCTCGGTTGGTGTTCGACGCTGACCGCGAGGGACTCGAGGCATTCGTCCACGACGTCTACTACGAGTACCTCGAATTCGCGCTCGGCCGGAACTACCTCAACTTCGGATTCCTCCAGCTGTTCGCGTTCGTTCTGCTCTGTGAGGACCACGCGCTTCGTGAGTCCATTGCGTTCGACTACGCGATGGTCGACGAGTTCCAGGACTCCAGCGAGATCCAGTTCAAGCTGACGCTGCTACTCGCGGGCACGAACAACCTCTGTGTCGTCGGCGACTGGAAGCAGAGTATCTACGGCTTCCAGTACGCCGAAGTCGAGAACATCACTGCCTTCGAGGACCGCCTCAATCGGTTCGTCGACGAACTGAACGCCGACCACGAACGGGTCACCTTCGACACCCGGCCGATTCACACCATCGAACTCGTCGAGAACTATCGCTCCACCCAGGAGATCCTCGACTTCTCGGAGCACGGGCTACTCGTCCCGGCGGCGAACCGGGACGACGTCGATGTCGAGACTGTCCGCGACCGAATCGTCTCACTCTTGACCAACGCCGAGCACGAGAACACCCAGATCGAAGCGATCGCGAGCCCGGAGGAACACGAGTCGGTGGTCGCGAAGATCCAGGAGATCGTCGACAACGACGCCTACCAGGTTGAGGCCGATGACGGGTCGCTCCGGACACCCGAGTATCGAGACGTCGCTGTTCTCACGCGAACACGAGAGTTCGGCCGCGATCTGCTGCAGACCGCTGAGGAGTACGGACTGCCGATGGCGTACGAGGGTGGGATCGAGCTGTTCCGCACGCCTCAGGCGAAACTCCTGCTCGCGTGGCTCCGCATCCTCGAATCCGACGCCGACCGCGGCTGGGCGGTCGTCCTCGAGGAAGCAGGCTACACACTCGACGAGATCGAGCACGTCCTGGAGACCGAAGCGTATCCAGAGAACATGCGCTCGTTCCGTGAGCAGCTGGCAGAACTGGAAACACTCGGCGGGGTGGCAGAACGCGTCTTCTCGCGATACGGGTACGACGGTGCCACGGCCGACGTCGTCCTCCACACGATTCAGTCAGTACACACCGCGACGACGCTGACCCGGGGAGACCTCGTCCGGTTCATCGAGCGCGGCATCGAAGCCGGGAGCACCCACGACGTCCACGCGAACGCCGGTGCGAACTCGGTGACGGTCCAGACGATTCACGCAGCGAAGGGGCTCGAACATCCGATCGTCGTACTCGCGAACATGAACAGCGGGCGATTCCCGCCATCGGGGGGAGGGAGTGGAACGATCACGTTTCAGGATCCGGTCGGACTCCGACAGCGGAAACGCTACGCCGATGCTGATGGCCTCCCCCACGTGTACGATGACTGGCGGACTGACGTCCTCCGTCGGTGTCTCCCTCGAGAGTACGACGAAGAGCGCCGACTGCTCTACGTGGCGATTACGCGCGCTGAGAGCCACGTGATACTCTCGGCCGGGGAGGATCCGAACACGTTCCTCGAGGAACTCCCGGTCGAGATCGAAGCGTGGGACACCGAACCCGAGACAGATACTATCGACGAAACCGAGCAGACAGAGTTGTTGATTACGGTACCGACACCAGAGGGACCAATCGGACACTCACCGCATTCACTGATGCGTGAAGACGTCTTCGAGGACGTCGATGATGGTATGGGGAAGGCGTTCGGCACCGACGTCCACGACTTCACGGAAGCGTACGCGCGAGGCGAGGAAGTCGAACTGGAACCTGACGACCCCGGATGGGACGACAAACAGCACGTCGTATCGTTCCTCGACGGGCTGTCAGGTGACCTGCTCGTCGAGGAAGACGCCTATCTCCCACTCGATGTCGACGGGACTCGCGTGATGATCTCCGGGATCATCGACCTCGTCCACGTTCGGCCTGACCGCGTCGAAGTGGTCGATTACAAGACTGATCGTGGTCGACACGCGGAAGCCGAGTATCGAAAACAACTCAGTGTCTACTATCACGTGCTCCGGGAGCTGTATCCTGAGCGTGAGATATCGGCGTCGATCTTCTACACTGCCGACGGCGTCCGTGAAGAGATTGACCCTCTCTCACGAGACGCTCTGACCGATATCGTGAAGGCTGTTTCTGGCTCGGGATCCGCTCCGACCGTTCAGTAACAGTTTTCTACTCAAGTCAGAGCGCAGTTCCGGCTATTGTTTGTATCATAGGACTACTCGTCGGTTAGAAAGAGGACGCTACGCCATGCCCGAAAAGTCAGTAATGTAATATAGTAGGAATGCAAACCAGATCAAAGAACTATCTAGGTATGACATCTGAAGTTGGTTTTCCTCCACACGATATTCGACGACAAGGGGATTTCAGCCGAGTGGTTGGTTTGTTAGCCGGCATTACGGTCATCATCCCAATCAGTGGGGTATTTTTCGGTTCCACATTCCCACACACGATCAAAGTCGTTGGACTCGCACTCGGGGTTGCATTTACCGCTGGTACAGTTCTCTTGACCGGAGTCATCGTCTATCAGGATACGAACTCCATTATAGCGAAGACGGACTGGAAAACAAAACCTGGTCGCTGGGGTGTTCTCTCGGCGGTCGTGCCTCTCGTTGGGCCAGTACTATATCTGCGTAAGCGAAATCGCGCAGTTACTGGAGCTCGACAGCGGCAGTTCTACGAACGCTGTGTAGAATACGACCAGAAGCTCTCGGGCCTCGAGGCACGAATGCAGCCGTATTTTGATATCGCATCCTATCTCACGTATCACGCGCACAAAGACCTAAAGAGTACCCACGAAAGGCTCGTCGAAGACCACCAGCAGATCGCGGAAACAACTGCCAACACGCAAGGGATCGACACGAATGGTCGATTAGACGAATTCGAATCTCGGCTCGAGGAGATACAGGACGTTTTGGCCAACCGTCAGACCTACAATGACAATTTTGTCGACAAGGAACTGATTCGACGACAAGCGTTTTTCTCTGACATCGGTGCGAAGGGCTACTCGCTGAATCGGCGTCAGCAGGAAGCGGTTGTTCGAAATGACACGTACAACCGGGTTATCGCGGGTGCCGGAACGGGAAAGACGCTTGTGCTCACCACTCGCGTGGCGTATCTCATCAAGCATCGGGGCGTTCCGCCTGAGGAGATACTCGTTGCGACGTTCACGGGGAACGCCACCAAGGAGATGGAACAGCGCCTCCAGCGGGATTTTGATATTTCCGGTGTCGAAGTCACGACACTGCACTCGTTTGGCTATAACGTCCTCGAGCAGACTCAAGAAGACCGCCCTGACGTCTTTAATGGAAGCGACCGGGAGCATTTTGTCCGAGACGCGGTCGACCGTGGGATGAAACAAGTTCCTGATCAGTTCTACGACCATCTCACCTGGTTTCTATTGTATCGCGACGTCCCGCCTATTGAGGAAACGGACTTCGAGACGCGAGAAGAGTACGTCGAAACACTTCGACAGAAATCCTATGAGACGCTCCGTGGCGAGAAGGTTAAATCTCGTGCGGAGAAGGTCATCGCTGATTTTCTCCACATTCACCAGGTCGATTATCGATACGAGCAGCGGGTTGAACCGATCAATGCTCAATTACGGTCCGACGATCGCCAGCCTTCGTTCGAACTAGACGAAAGTCGAAGTGACGATACAGACAAAGATGCCTATCGACCGGACTTTTACATCCCGGCAGCGGATCTCTATCTCGAACATTTCGGTATCGACGAGGCAGGAGAGGTTGCGGACTATTTTGAGACGACGACAGATGAATACGTCGAGAAAATCCACTGGGCTCGCGATCAGTTCGCGGAGATCGATGCGACGCTCGTTGAGACCTATCAATTCGAATTCGACGTCGGACGGCTCCGAAAAGCGTTGGAACATCGGCTCACACATCACGGCGTGTCCCTGAACCGGATGTCGTACACGGAACTCGTTGACGAGACCTATGAGATGCACGAGCAGGCCATTCCCGTATGGCAACAGTTGAGCCGCTTTATCGAACTCGCCCGAACGTTCCTAATTCCGCCCTCAGAGATACCCTCTCGGTTATCGATGTCCCGGCCAGCTCAGTATCACTTCGGGATGTGTGGTGGCCTACTTCTATACATGTACGAACAGAGGTTGACCAACACCCGGAGTGTTGATTTCCCCGGTATGATTCACGATGCGACGCAAGCCTACGAAGAGAAGTCGAGGCTCGCACCACAGTTCGAGCACGTCCTCGTCGACGAATTCCAGGATATTGGACAGGACCAACTCCATCTCGTCGAAGCTCTGTCCGGGCCGGACGACGCTCGGCTCTTCGCAGTTGGCGACGACTGGCAGAGTATCTACTCATTCCAGGGGGCCATCGTTAACCTCTTCGTCGACTTCGAGGAGCACTTTGGTCCAGCCGCGACTTCGACCCTCGAAATCAATTATCGGTCCCCATCACAGCTTGTCAGCGCCGGTGCTTCACTCGTCCAGCACAATGACAATCAACTGGAAAAGGCGATTAGTGCCGATTCAGATGTCGAGGCCTCGGTCGTGAAGCATTTGTTAGGTGGCTATACCGAGCGAGATCACATCGAGTATACAGCCAAACTTGCGGTCCACCTCGTCACTTCCTACCTTGAAAATGGATGCGACCCCGACGATATTATGGTCCTGTGTCGCTACGATAATGCGGTCCCCTATCTCGATGCTGTCCGTCGACGGCTCCTAGAACACGGAATTCCGTTTACAAATGCTAGAGGTTCACGATCCAATGACGAAGAAGATGAGAATGCCGTTATTGTAAAGTCGGTCCATTAGGTCAAGGGACAGGAAGCAGACCACGTAATAGTCACACACGTGTCCGAAGATGGGCTAGGATTCCCGGCTACTGACCGGGATTCGAACCTCATGGAGCCTGTACAGGAAGTAGAAATGAACACGATGGCAGAAGAGCGCCGACTGTTCTACGTCGCAATTTCGCGCTCAATCCGGACCCTGGATATCATTACGAAGACGGATAGTGAGTCACGTTTTATCGACGAAATCAACAAATACGTCGATCAAGCAGTTGATGCAAGTAATCTGGTTAACCTTGACGCCGAGAGTGATATCAACGAAGTTAACGCGAAAGTTGCCAAGCTGTGGGATGAGACGCATCCAACAATACATCAAGCCGGTATTTTGGAAGATCAGACGGACTCCATACGATTCGTCTCTTGGGCCAACGCGGAACCCCCGACGCTGGATGAAGACGTGTGGTATCGCCTCAAGGGGATTCATGTGAACGAATACAAGGGCGAACCACAGGTCCAAATCAAGCGATGGACAAAAATATCGGAGATTTTGCCGGAGGACGCCCGTATGAGCATTGAGGACCTTCATCAGCACCTTTCAGAAGTTAACACTCCCGCATAATTACACCAAGACTAACTGATTGGTGAACAGACTCGGTCGTCCGTTATATTGCGTCAAGTGTCTCGGGCTCGGGCTCATCAAACTCGAGGGCTTCAGTGACGGCCTCGGGAAGGTCTGGTCGCGGTGCGGCCTCGTGGCGCCGTACCCGTTCAGATTTTTGCGTCTCTTCGTAGACCGCCCTTGCGATCGGGACACCCCGCAGGAAATTGTGCTCGTAGAGGATCTCGATACCGCGTTCGGTCGGCCCCCAGAACTTCGAAGGAAGATTCCGTGTCGACGCGTTCGGTTCGTGCACGTAGACGTCGAGGATACCAGTGTCTCGCAGTGTCTCGAGTTGGTCGAGGATGGCGGCCTCGTTCTTCGGAATCATGTAGTCGAGCTCAGCCAGCGACACGAGATGGGCCGGGTGGCCGAGGATCAACTGGATGATGAGGTGCCGAGTTTCCTGTGAGAGCAGCTCACGCATCCGTTGCTGCTCTGCAAAGGAATCCTCGAACCCCTCCGGAGCCGTATCGCTCATATCTCGAGGTAGCACTCTCGACTGCATAATGACTTGGGTCAAATGAATCAATGGAATCGGTGTTTGACTGAACGACTTCCGTCTCTTCGAGCTTCACGGACGATGCTACCCGTGGACGACGGAGGAGGAGTTACTCGACGCAACAGACGAGCTTCCGGGGTCGCCCAGACCGGATTGGGAACGACAGTAGGAATTCACTTCAGAGCCAGTGAGCTGATTCCGGCCATTTCCCAGAACCTACGTGCTCCAGATAGACTCAGACCACCACACTGGACGAACTCACTCATCGCCTCCCTACGTCGACAGCGGTTACCTGATGGCACGTCATCTGCGTGGAGTGAGAACGTCGTCGATGTCTATCTCGACCGCAGACACGTGATCGTCGGATTGACGCATTGCCCCGGACCGCTCGAGCAGGGAGATAGCCGAATCGACCTGCTCTTTGATCCGTTTGCCCGTTCGAGAGTAACCGAACAGCCTCGCTGTCTCCAAGACGAGATCCGATCGCGTCATCGATCCACCTTCGTCCAGGATGATGTATGCTGCCTTCGCAATTTCCTGTGGCGGGATCTGATCGATTTTCCGGCTCGCGTGACCTGTATTCGTTCGAACGTACACTGTATCCGTACCAGTCGGCCAGAGGAACCCAGTTTTGAGGCGGAGATTGTCTCTGTGCTGTTCGCGACGGCGGTACCGTTCTAATCGACTCCGGATGTTCTTGCCCAGTCGCGAGACGTCCCATCCAGCGACAACTATCCGATACGCGTTCTCCTCTTCTATCGGTCCATATCGTTCGACAACTTCAGTCAAGTCGTTACAGACGTGCCGTCTACTTGCCTCGTCGAACTCTCCCCAGTGTGAGGAGACTGCATCTGGCTCCTCGTAGTCAATTATCTCGTCCTGATAGCCACCAAGCTCTGCACTCGACATTGGCTCGGGGACTACAGGTTCGACCGCTTCGCTATGGGCTGATTCCGTAACGCCTCCATCAGCTCGACTCGGTGTCTCTGCAAATTCCAGCAACGTCTCGACCTTCTCGTCGATTGCGTCCAGCTGTCCGTTTCGATTCGCCGTCCAGTCCGGTGACCATATCCGATGGATTTCCCATCCGAGGTCTTCGAGGACGGCCTGACGAGTCCGGTCACGGTCCCGAGCGGTCTTCGAGGAGTGATAGGCAGCCCCGTCACACTCGATCCCCAGTATATATTTTCCTGGGTGGTTGGGGTGTTTGAGTCCCAAGTCGATGCTGTACCCCGCGCTCTGGACCTGGGTCTCGACGTCGTATCCCCGGGCACGCAAGGCGTCACAGACGGCTTCCTCGAATCCAGAGTCGAAGTGGTCGACCCCTGTCGACGACGTCTCCTTTCGGAGCGCACTCTCACCAACCTCCGCGTACTCGAGGTAGTGCTTGAAGTCCTCGACACCGCGGCTGTTGGACTTCGTGAGATCGATATCGGAGTGTCGGATCGAGGAGACTACCGTGATTTGGTCGCGAGCCCGTGTCACGGCGACGTTCAGTCGACGTTCCCCACCGCTGTTGTTGAGTGGGCCGAAGTTCATCGTGATCCGGCCTTCGCTATCGGGCCCGTAGCCGATACTGAAGACGAGTCGGTCGCGCTCGTCACCCTGAACGTTCTCCAAACTTTTGACGAAGAATCCCTCCAGTGCATCGTCGGCGTCGATGAAGCTCGCGACCGCTGGCGAACTGTCGCGACGTCGCTCGAGTTCGTCGCGGATCGCTTGCGACTGTGCCTGACTGAAAGCGACTACGCCGAGGCTATCGCTGGGTCGTTCTTCGACGTGTGTCTCGACGAGGTCGACGACACGTCTGGCCTCCGGCTCGTTCGTGCTCGATCCGCCACGGTCGTAGAGGCCATCTTCGACGTACTCGAAGTCGACACCGAGTTCCTCGTCGTCACCAGCGTTCTCGGGGAACGTTTTCAATCGGTTGTCGTAGTACTTCTGGTTGGAGAAATCGATCAGCCGGTTCGTGTTACTCCGGTAGTGCCAGAGCAGGCGTTTTTCGGGGAGAACTGACGCCGCCTCGTCGAGCACGCTTTCGAGATCCTCCACAATGCCGTCGGCGCTGTCGACGCCGGCGTTGAAAAACGAGGTCGGCGGGAGCTGTTTCGTGTCCCCGGCAATGATCGTCTGGTTGGCCCGGATGAGGCTACTGACCGCATCTTGTGGCATGATCTGCGATGCCTCGTCGAAAATGACGGCGTCGAACCCGATGGTTCCGTGCTCGATGTACTGCGCAACCGAGAGCGGACTCATCATGAGACACGGCTTGAGCGTGCTGATCAACGACGGAGCGTTACGGAAGAGCGTCCGAAGCGGCTTGTGTCGTTGACTCTTGTTCATCTCCCTGCGGAGGAATACCTGCTCGGAACTCTTTGCGTGCTCCAGTTCGATCTGTGGATACTGCTTCGTTACCTCGTGTTGGATTGCGACCTTGGCGTACTCTTGCTGTTGCTTATCGAGAGTGCGGAAACGCGAGAGCTGGCCTTTGATTTCGGTCGCGCTGAACGATCCCAGGTCAGTGCGGTCGTAAACAGCGTTCAACCACGCAGTGAAGAAGGCCTTCTCGAAGCCCGCTGGGAGGACATCGGCGTCGTGCTTGCCGCCGAGGAACTGTTCGAGATAGGTGGCGACTGCAGGACCCGACCCACGAGCCTCATCGAGACGCTGTGAGAACTCGACCCATCGCTTGAGTTCGTCGATCGAATCACCGAGCGTGACGAGGCGGTCTTTCAGTGCTGTGAACGGAGCCTGGTCGAGGGACGCTCCCTGGATGCTGAATTCGTCGACGTCGATGATAGCTTCGAGCTTCTGTCTGGTCGTAGACAGCGCGTCTATCCCTTCAGTTGCTCCGGTACGGACGGGCGAGCCAGGTTCATCGAACCGACCCCTGGTGATCGCCTCTTCGATGTGATCCGTATCGAAGCCGTCCAGGGCACGGAACGCGTCGACCCACTCGTAGACCTCCCAGACGAGATCCCAGTCTGTCTCTGCCCCTTCGTAGAGGAACCCAAGCTGGGTACGGATGGCGTCGTACTCCGAGCGCTCCGCTTCCAGAGTTTCGAGCTCCATCAGGGTACGTGCGTCCTCGAGGAGGTCCTCGTACCCTGGATCGTACTCGTCTTTCGTGTGGTCGAGCAGTCGTCCACGCAACGAGCGGTACGAGGGTCGAACGATCTTGAAGAATCCATACCCCGATAGCTCTGCGTAGAGTTTGTCGCCATCTTCTGCGAAGAAGCTCTGCTCGTAGTTGGCCGCGAGCTGTTGGCGAAGCTCGAGGATTTCTGTTTCGTGCTCCTGGAACCGTTCCAGGCGTGATTCTCGAGCGTAGAACGATTGTTCGAAGAACCGTCCCTCCAGAGTAATGTCTGGCAAGTCATCGAGGAGCCTGACCAGCTCGGCCGCTTGTTCGAACTCGCTCACTGTCGTGACCGAGACGTTTAGAAAATCAGCCACGGTGGACGACGCTTCCTGTACCACCTCGAGAGACGTCACGGCGACCTCGAGATCTCGTTCGACAGTCTCGGCAGTATCGATTCGCCAAGAGTCGATCGCCGTCGATCTCCAGGGGTGGTTCGTGTAGTTCGTCACCTCGTATTCGTACTCGGACAGGCGCTGAAGGACGTCGAGCATCTCGTCGACGTCTGTATCGTCGTACTCGAGGGGAGCCTCGAGATCGAGCGAGAACGAAGGTGCATCCGGGTGCTGTGCGACACGGCCCATCGCGTCGTAGACGGTCGTCTCTCCGCCTCCCGGGCGGGTAAAGAGGAGATCACCGTACTGGTTCAACTCACGTCGAACCGACGCCAGGTTGGACGTGACGTCGTCACGGTCAGATGGATACCGAATGGGGTTCGACCGAAGCTCCGATGCGAGACTTTGGAGGACCGCTTCTTTGTTCGCCTTCTCACCGTGGGCTTCCAAACAAAATCGGCCGAGACCGATGTCGTCCAGTCGGCTCTTCACGACGTCCAGTGCCGCCTGTTTCTCACTCACGAAGAGTACGGTCTCCCCTGCGGCCAGCTTTTCAGCGATGATGTTCGAGATCGTCTGGCTCTTCCCAGTCCCGGGTGGCCCTTGCAAGACGAAATCGACTCCCCGTTTGGCTGCCTCGATCGCCTCCTGTTGGCTCGAGTCAGCTTCGAGGACCTGGAAGACGTTTTTGGGTGGAACCGCTTCGTCGAGTTCCTCAGCCCGTGGGGATTCCGGTGGATCGCGGAGTGCTGACGGATCTCCGTTGATTGCCTTGATTAACGGATGTGCTTTGACGGCCTCACGATTCTTCTCGAGATCCTCGTAGAGCGTGTACTTCGTGAAGTCGAAGATACCGAGCAGGACCTCGCCGTCGATTCGCCACCGGTCGAAGCCCGAAATCGCCTCGTCGACGAGTTTGACCGACGCGGCGAGATGTTCGAGCGAGTACGCCTCGTCCGACGGAAGCGCCAACCCGCGTTCGTGTTCGAGCTTTTTTCGAAGCGCCGGGTTCAGCTTGAGCTCGAAATCAGCGACCGAGAGTTCGTAGTCGTGTCGCTCAGAATCGTTCGACGTCTCTCGTTCCAAGTCCACTGAGAGGAGAAAGAGTGGAGAACGGAGCGGTTCGTCGCTGTGTTCGACTTCGAACCATCGGAGCGTACAGAAGCTGATGAACAGAGCGTTGACACCCTTCTCTTCCATCGCCCGTTTCTGTTTCAGGCGAAGGTTCTGGAGTGAACGGGCCGTGCTCTCTTCGGACCGTGTCGACGCGATTTCGTTTGACTGGATCTCACTCTCGTCCGGTGGAGCTCCACCGTGATCACTGTGAGCGGATTTCCGGATGTAGAGTGGCTTCTCCGCCATCAGTGTCTCTGCGATCGCGAGCGCATCAGCTCTGTATAGTGGAAGGGACTTCGTTTTCGTCGGGGAAAAATCGACGAGCTTGTTCCGCTTCGTGAGGTCCAGTAGCTGTTCTTTCCAGCTATCGATTCGTCGGTCGAGTGCGTCAGCTCCCGTGGACTGTTCGGTGGTCTGTGATGGCTCCAGATCTGCTGCAGAGAGATCGAGGGCTTTGGTCGATGCCCCCTCCCAAAAACGCTCTGCTGGCCGGTCTAGGTTTACCACTGAGTCCCGACCCGTGTTATTGCTGGTGCCGTCGGTCGGTTCCTGCGTATTGACTTCCCCGTCAGCATCGTTGGTATCGCTCGAGCTAGTGCATTCGTTGCATACCTGGCCTGCTTCTCCGTCTTGCATCCACTGCGGTAACGTTCGTCCACAATCTGTACACGAAAATGTCGCAGACTCACTCATTGCTACTGTCTGTTCTATTACGAGATGGTTCCCACAGGCCGAGTATACGGAGTCTGTTCATTGATTATCTCCTGAAGAAGTCCGAACGTACTTATCAATTCCGGCGGAATACCGCTGGACAACGTTGCCACTTGCCTCGAGTTCGTGCTCATCGTCGTGAGCCACGCACCGACCATTCTCACCGACCTCCGGACATCGCAGAGCTCGCTTGCCATCGTTCGTATTCGATCCCGGGATGGCGAACGGCTACCCGTCGGAGCGATTCGTACACGACGTAGAGTTCGCCGACCATCGTGTGGGCGCTGTCACGGATAGCTGCGAGTTGGTCATCTGGATTGGCGTCCGTCGACGACAGGTGGTGGTGCGGAGACCAGAGCTGGGTGACGTGACTACTCCCACGACTGAAGTCGTGGGCTTTCTCCTCGGATCTATGTAAATCGATACCTGTGACCCCCTCTGATTGGCATAGTGACTGGTGTACAGCGCTCTGTGTCACGTTTCGATCTGGGCGAGGGCCCACGACGCCCTTTCACGGACGTCCGCGTTCTCGTCGTCGTGTGCTCGCTCCTCGAGCGTCGAGACTGCGTCTCGAGCGGAGAGATACCCGAGTCCCCAGCAGGCGTTCTCACGGACGAGGGGGCTTTCGTCCGACAGTAACTCGAGAAACGTCGGTGTGAGGTGGTCGACTGAATCGGGAAAGTCCTCGGCCACCCGACTGAGAGCACCGCTCGCATTGATTCGCGTGTAGGTATCGTCGACGGTCAGCAATGTAGCGATTGTCTCGGTATGTGGCTCGACCACGTCGGTGTGGATAATCGCCACGTCACCGACCAGGCCGATCGCGTTGTTCCGAAGTTTGGGGTTGGCAGCATCGAACAAGGTCGCCACGTCGTCGACGATGTCGACACCGACACTCGGATATACACCAGCGATGCGACCGAGCGCGGCGCTCGCGCTCAATCGAACCCCGTCGCATAGTGCATCGTCGAGGATAATCGTCCCCAGTGTCTCCGCAACTGGTTTGACCGCTTCCGGATACGTACAGGTGATTCCCGAAAGCGCGTACACGGCGTACTGATATCCATCGGCTCGATCCTCGACGATCGTTGCCAACGCGGGAACTGCACCCACGACGTCGTCAGGAGATTCGTCGGCAATCGCGGCGATACACCTGGTCGCTTCACGTCGAACGGAGACGACGTTCGAATCCAGGTGTGACACGAGTTCCACTGTGAGCGGCGCGATCGAGCCTGGGTCGGTCTCGCCGATAGCTCGAAGAGCGATCAGCGCATCAGCCCGCCCGACAAGTGTCTCACGAGCCAGTAGTGATCGGAGGATCGGGATCGCTGGCGTACACTCCGCTGGACGTACCTCGGCCACTCGACGCAGTGCTTGTAGTGCGACCTGTTCCCGAAAGGGGTTCTCGTCTTCACGATCCAGGAGCGTGAAGAGCGACGAGAGCTGGACCGCATCGGGATTCGCCTCGGCTAATCGGCGTAGCCCAGTTGCTTCCTCGGCAGATGTCTCTGCACGTGCCGTGTACAGTTTCGCTGGTGGCTCGACGACAGCGAGCAAGTCGATCGCGTCGACGCCGACGGTGAACTGATCACGTTGTGGCTCGACTGGTGTACACTGAATTGCCGGCGCGGCTGATAGCCGTTCGAGCGCTACCGCAGCGAGCGAGACGCTGTGACACAGTTCCCGTCGCTCGGATCCATCGGCCGTATACGTGAGTTCGAATCCGGGCGCATCCCTGTGGTCGTTGAGGAACGTCGACAACATCGAGGGGTTGGCTGGCGTAATCCCAGCGGAGGATGGCAGATCACTATCCGTCATCGGCTGTCGTTCCATGGAAGGCCGGGATGGATCTCGCCTCGTTCGACCGCTGGAACGAACTCCCACGCGTGGTAGTGGTCCCACTCATCGACGTCGTTCAGGTCGAGATCGTCGACGACGATATAGCCGTCCGCTTCCGGGTGTAAATCGGCGATCAGCGACAGCCGTTCCCGGCGAAGTGGGAATTTCTCGTACCGGCCATTGGGTTGTTTCTTGCCGAGCCAGTACTCCCAGTCGTCGGGGTGGCGGCCGACGATATCGACGACACCAGGAATCGCGGCCTCCTCGGCGAGGGTCTGATTACCGATGGCGTACACGGCGTGGGGCGTCTCGTGGGCGAGGTGGCGCACCCAGTCCAGTGGGACGGCCTCGTGACGCGGGTGAGGATTCACGTCGACGGTCCAGTCACGGTCGAACGCGAACACGAGCATCAGTCAGTCACCTCCTGTGGCGTCGCGGGCGCTTCCTGGCATAACGTCTCGAGGAGGTCCACCTCTTGTTGCATCGTTTCGTCGTCCACGGCTTCTATCTCGGTTTCGAGGTATCGTCGAAGCTGATCGAACCGATCGGCGTAGCGGTCAGGGACGACCAACGGGACTGACTCGCGTTCGTGTTGGCCGCGTTGATCGGGGAGCAACCAGTCGTCGACACCGGTCGCCGTCTCCGCTCGGTCGTGGAGATCCGCTGCCCACGCACGGAGTTCACGAGCGTACCTCGTCAGCGCGACGGCCTTCCGAACGCCACCGTGGTCGTACGTTCCGGGTTCGTCGGGAACGTCGACGGCTACGCGTTCGGAGTGCTCGTCACCATCTCGTTCCGTCCACGATGCGACCAACTCGAGGTCGGCGTCCGGGTCCGTCTGTTCGAGCCGAACGAGGATCACGCCACCGCGAGCCTCGCCGTCTTGCTTGGCAGATGGGAATAGCGTCCCGACGTGCATGAGTCGGTCCGTCGCAGTGTCGGCAGACGGCGAGCCGTAGACCGCTTCGACGGTGTAGCCGCTGGCGTCGAGCTCGAGGTGGAGGTCGTAGACCAGGGGCGTAACCATGTAGTCGAATTCCTCACCGAGTCGGCGCTCGAACTCGCTGGCCGAGTGGATGAAGTAGTGGTTCGCCCCGCGGATGCCCGACAGCGTGTCCGCCAGTTTTGCGTTTGCATCGAGCCCCATCCCGATGAACGTCGTGTGGATTCCGTCGACGGCGGCGTCCGCGAACAGGCTGGTGAGTTCGTCCTCCTCGGTCGTTCCCGTGTTGGGCATCATGTCGGTCATGAAGACGACGCGTCGCTCGACGGCGGGATCAGAGATTCCGTCCTGTAGCATGTCGACGGCCGCTTCGAAGCCATCTTCGAGATTCGTACTCCCATCCGCGGAGATCTCCTGGATGTGGCGGCGAATCGCCCGCATATCCGTTGTTCCGACGTCGCGGAGGGGCTTTGCGACGTGAGCGCGATGATTGTAGAGGACGACACCCAGCCGGTCCTCGTCGTGTAGTTGTTCGGTGAGCGCGCACAGTGACTGTGTCGCCGCCTCGAGTTTCGTCGCTGCGTCGTTCTCGGCCTCGTGCTCGCGACCCTGTTCGTCGTAGTAGTACGCGTCGAACGGACTGGACATGGACCCAGAGACGTCGAGGACGGCCACGAGGTCGAGCCGTGGCCGTTCGAACTCGTCGATCGAGAGCGTCGAGTCCAGCCCGACCGACAGGTACCGCTCGGTCTCACTGCTGAGAGGATGGTCGCTCACGGCAGCCGCGTACCGTGGCGCGAACAGTGCGTCCGATGCCGACCGATCACTCGTCTCGAAGTGATAGTCGTAGAACAGTCCCTCGTCACTGATAGCCTCTGGCTGTGGGGTGTACCCGTGCTCGACGTTCTCTCGGAAGTTGTCGACGTCTTTCGCCCCACCAGTGGCGAGTCCAACCGTCTCCGGACTTGCCATGTTTGCACTGAGTGGGGCCGGTGACGCGTTCTCGACATTCTCGAGTACTGGCCCGTCCTCGAGTTCGTACGCATCGACGTACCGACCGCAGGACTCACAGACGTAATCGGGAGGCGCAACCTGCCCCTCGGTATCCATCGGTGTCCAGTCGTTGACGCGCCCGGAACTGCCGTGTACGCGACGAATGGTCGCCCTGGCATCGAGAATCCCGAACGGCTCGTCGATAGAGAACTGCGACGCAGCTTGGGTGACGACTGACCCAGCAGTGTCGACGACCTGTCCCGGCCGTAGCGCCCCGTCACAGGTGGGGCACTCGGAATCAATATTCTCTGATGTGGTGATTGGGGAGGCACCCAGCAGATCGGTGAGCCGATGCGTTCCTCCCGTCTTTAGATCCAGGAGTGGTTCGCTATCGGGCGTTGTGAGGACCGTGAATTGCTTTCCGGAGGTGTCAACGACCAGCAACCGGTGGACGCGTTTCCCGTCACACTCGACGACTCGTCGGGTGATGAATTCGACCTCGATGTCGAGCCGTTTCCCATCCGCTATGTCCGCATACCTTGTATCCATGTGTTTGTTTCGACTGTCGTTCCCCGGACAGTCAGCGGGTGATCGACGACGATCTGGTCGCGTTCTCGATCGGGAAACCAACACTACGATGTACCTTTTTCCACCTTCACACTCAATAGTGTGTCCCAAGAGATGATAAATCCTTCGGAGGTAAGCAAGCTATAGTAGATAGTAGCGAGAAAAGATACATCCCGATGTATCTATCCGCGGTTAGGGAGAGTAGATCGCGTTAGAGGAGGGAATGCAGCTAGATAATCGACTCTATACTGTATAGTTTCACGTCGAAACAATCATTGTGACGGACGTTCTACAGGGTGACAACAAGACCATGCCTATCGATGCCAGTGACGCACTCGTGCGAGCCCTCCACGATCACAACCCGTGGTGGGATCAGGGGACAGAGGCGTTCTCACTCCCTGCTCGCCAGAAAAGCGACTTCTATCATCTCGCTCGTCCCGACGGCTCCAGCAGCCAGTTCGAAGATCAACCGCTTTTCGGGCTCGTTGGGCGACGCGGTGTCGGGAAAACGACTCTCCTCCACCAGTTCGTCCATCATCGAATCTCCGCTGGTGACGCCCCGGAGCGATTTCTCTACCTTCCGTTCGACGCAGACCCGCTCTATCAACTCCAGTCGGACGACCAGCTTCGACGGGCCGTTCGGTACTACCAGAGCCGAATTCTGGGCCCAATCGCGCCGGGCCACCCACACTTCATCCTGCTCGACGACGTTCACCAGATCGAGCACCCGAACAAACCGACTATCGATGGATGGGGCGTCCCCGTCGTGGAACTGCTCGAGGACGTCCCGGGCCGACACGTCGCTGTGACTGCGAGCGCCGGCATCCAGATCGAACGAGAACTCGAGAGCGTCGGAATGCCAACCGACGACTACGATATTCAGCCGATCCTCCCCGAGAAATTTCGGGACTATCTGTTCACGCTGTATCCAGACCTCGAGGAAGGAGAGACGCGCGTGAGCCCCACCTCACTGCGGACTGGAGCGAACAGCTTGCCAGCTGCTCTCCAGAGTGGCGATGTCGGTCCGTTCGTCGAGGAACTTCGACAGAAATACGAGCAAGTTGCGGACGTCGAGCGACGCATTCAGTCACAGGTCGTCGACTACCTCGCGATGGGTGGCACCATCAGCTACGACCTCGACGGAGCGGCGGAGTCGGCGGCGGATCTAACGCCGAGTGACTACGCACGGCTTCGCGAGGACGTTCGTGACGCCCTGTACCAGGAAGTCCCCGGCTTCGAATCGATTCAGACGATTGCGGACCTCGAGCGTCTCTGTGCGCTCGCAGCTCGGAACCGTGGAGCCGAACCGTTCCGCTATCAAGAACTCGTGGAACTGTTCGACGTCGACCGGCGGACGATCGCCGATAGCTACCTCCCCGCACTGGCAGAACTGTACCTGCTTACCGGCATCACTGAGTACGACAACAGTCGGCCTCGAGCAGTGCGGCTCTACCTCCGTGACACGGGCTTGGTGACCGCGCTAGCTGATGGTGACGCGACGACCGTCCGCAACGATTTCGACCGTGAAGCTGACCTCGCCCGCGTCGCGGCGTTCGATCACACGATGCGGTTCGCCTACGGCACTAATGCCATGCAAGACAACGACGTGACTCCATCCGTTCAGTACTGGCGCGGACGAGACGGGGAGGTCGACTTCGTCTTCGAAGTGGGTGGTACGCCCGTTCCGATTGGACTAGCGTATCAGTCACGCGAGCGCGAATCGACGCTTGCAGCAGTTCGAGAGTTTAAAGAAGCGTACGACGTACCTCTTGGGTTCCTTCTTGCAGGGGACACAGTTCGTGGTAGACAACCCATCGAAAATCTCGGTGAGGGAATTATACAGCTTCCGTACTGGTTGTACTTGCTCATCTGTTAGATCGTTATCTAAGGGCACTCTGAGTAGTCTACACGCATCTTTAGACGAGAAATTCAAGCGACCTGATCGTTCTCCAAACAGGCTTACTCCCTTCCCGAACTGGTACTGGCTGCTGTCTTCTCCGATCGGTAACTCCACTGGGTCGAGAATCGCAACTACACGCCGATCAATGGGCTAACCAGAGTACAGAAGCCTCTCTCGAGTTCACTCGTAGCCGAACGTCTCCAGAATCAACTGGGCATACTCTTCTGCCGAGAGCTCACCTGCCGCGAACGCGCTCGCCCACTCGGCGTCAATTATGTAGCCGCCGAGGTCGCGATTTTCCTCGTCGAGAAAGATCACGTGCGCCAGCTCGGCTGGATACCCTGCGGCGATGAGACTCGCGTATGCCCCAGCGACGGTCGTCAACTCGTCTAACTTTTGCCATCCAGCAGGGTTTCGTGTCTGATAGTCCAGATAGAGCCGATTCTCGACCAACTGTAGATACGTGACGGTCATGCCACGTGTCTCGAGCGACTCGCCGAACGACTCGAGTGACTCGATCGACTCGTCCAGCTCGATCGTAAACTCGTAGAACGTCCACGGCTGGACTTCGACCATGGCGTTGTTACGATCGAAAATCCACGCATAGACATCGCACGTATGACAGCCACCGTCGATCTCGACGGCCGCTGCATCCTCGTGGCCGTCGATCTCCGACACCCCAACGAGACGATCCCACTGGTGGACCCACCAGACGACTCGATCGAGGGCGGCATCACGGCTCTCGACGTCGAGTTCGAAGGCGTGGGTACGATCGGGAGTCGTCGCGACCATCCCGGTGTCCGGACGGCGTTGCGTAGCCGTTGGTGGGGCATCCCCCGTCGTATCGACCGTTACTTCCCAGTTCGCTCGATAATTCGACCCTGTCGTGGCGACCGCCCCGAGCACGTCGTACGTTCCCTCGGCGTCGAACACGTGCAGCCAGTAGCTGGTTTCGAGTTCGTCCGTATAGGCAGCCGTCCACGGCCCGTCCGGTGCATACTGATGGACATCGTTGAGGAACCAGTTGGTTTCAACGACGTCGTGATCATCGTCGAGCCTCTCGGGAACTTCGAACATCACCGTCGTTCCCGGCTGGACGGTCAGTGTCGGCGCTGGTCGCTGTAACTCACTGTCGAGGTCGTCGATGCCAGCCACTTCGACCAGTTGCTCGTCTGAGTCTCCGCCAATAGCGACGGTGACCGTGAATTCGACGTCTTGCCGGACGGGGTAGGTCGGATACGTCAACGTCATCTCGTTCTCACCCGGGTCGAAGAGACGAGAGCGACCGCCTCCGACTGGCTCATCACCGATCAGGAACTCGACGTCCGCGCGAGTTTCTGTAGAACCCGGATTGGTGACACCGACCCGTACTTCGAGAACATCGCCTGCCTCGATCGGTGCGTTCGTTCCGAGAATACGAATCGTGAGCGGAGCCGTCGCGCCACGAGTGATCGGCTGAAGGACAGACGCACTGAATCCTGCTCCCAGTCCCGAAAGATAGCCGCGGCGATTCATACCCATCTCCTCTCGAGTGGTGGATGATCGCTGTGAGGTGTCGTGGAGTACATCGGTTAACACGGATGAGCATACTGCTCGGAGCGCTGGCTGATCCCGATATTGACGTCTCCATCTTCGGCGTCAAGCTGGCGAATGGAGCCACTGAAGAAGTAGGTCTGCCGGTCACCGCCGGAGACGTACGTGGAGAGATGGGAGTCGAACGCGTCGGTCTCTCCTTGTGGGGCACAGGGCGTAGCTGCAAGTTTCCCCGACACGGCGATCTCGACGTGTCGCTTGCATGGTGAGCAGTTGTGGATGGTGATTGCGCCGGGCGCCCACGGCGCATGACACTCTCGACACGTGATGAACTCCTTCGAGTGCTCACCACATTTGAGCGTGAGTACCCGCCCGTCTTTCTCGTAGACCGACTTGGCTGGTATCTGGTCCTTTGTCGTGATCGTGTCAGTCTTGGAAGTCCCCTTCTCACATTCAGTATCATGATCGGCAGTAGTGGTTGGGACAATCGCTCCAATCCCGACAGCCCCCGTAGCGGCGAGTAACGTCCGCCGAAGGTAGGTACGGTGTTTCTCGTCCATGTCATCTCACACCACAATACCTACTCAGGCGCGAATAATGAAACCCAGTTCACATGATCTGATCAGTCACTGCATGTGTTCAGGATTACTGTCTCTCCGAAGTGGGAAGTCGACTGTCTATTCATGTTCTCACTGCGTCAGAAGGGGCTTTCCGTTTATCGAGAGTTCCGTGAAGTCGTTCTGATGTGTGCCGTCTACAACATCAAACGTGCTGTGAGCTGTGTGAATCAACCGCGTACGACGATTTACCACCGCTAATTCCTTTGTATGTCCGTGCAGTGACGGACGGCATCACGTGGACACAGAACTGTCGGTGACGAATTGAGGATTAAGCGACTTGTCTCACGGACATTAACCAACGACGAAGGGACATTTACTTCGCCTCAAACGCGAACTCGAGACCAAGACTGTCGACGTTCGAGCCGCAGGTCCGATTGATACGTCTTAGTGAGTTCGAGTTGGGTACCTAGTCTTCTCAACGCTCGCACTACGAGCGTCGTCGAAGCTATCACTCTCGAAGGTACTGAACGTAACCCCGGAAGGTTAGGGTCGGTGGTTCTACCTCGTCGAGGTACGAGTCCACCGCCGAAGTAGCACCTCCGAGCGACGAAACTCGATCGTGGTACCTCTCGGTACCAACTGACGTGATTCGTTCACACTCGAGCAATCTCTCTGTGAACGACTCGAGATCGTCTCGCGTAGGGGCATCGAGAGACACCAGGTGATCAGAACTCAACTCGTACAGTGGAGAGTAGGTACCCCGAATTGCGACTTGCTCGCCACCACCATCTAGTAACTCTGGCGTTCCCGTAACGAACAGTGTAGTGTTGGCTGGCAGGTCTCGGATGAACTCGTGAATTGCTTCGAAGTGAGCTCGTGTTCGATTCGCCTTCTCTAATTCGTCGACAGCGATGACTAGTCGATAGCCGCTGAATCGAGCGAGCTCAGCGAACAGGTGTAGTACGTCCTGTGCGTTCTCGTCTGTAATCTCGGTGTCGGGGAACTCCTTACTGAAACTCCGGCTTCGACTGCCTGTCAGGTTCGCTTCTCCGATATCGACGAGCTGTTCTGAGAGTGATTGCGGGATAGCGAGGTTATCGACGATCGTCCGTAGGACTGATAGAATGTTGGGTTTGACTCGGTCTTCTGTCGTCTCAAACCCGCGACTTTCCAAATGGTCGAGAGACTGTGTCTCGATCGTGTGGAGGAACGTTGCCCAAAGCTCGTCGACGCCGTTTGCGAACTGATCTGTTTCGAGTGTTCGCGGGGTCTGTAGTCCGCTCCGAATCGCGCTGACGAGAGTACCCTGATCGAGGAAAGTCGTTTCGTCGTCGAGATCGATGATACTGACTGCAGAGGCTGGTGCGAGCTCGTCCCGGAGCCACTGGAGGAAAAACGACTTTCCAAATCCTAGTTCTCCCTCGATGAACACGTACGAGGTTTCGCGATCGAGATGCTCCATGGCGATAGCCAACTCCTCCTCCCTATCCACCGCAATCTGTGAACAGGCCCCGGGCTCGGTCGGAGGCATACTCGCTCCGAGATTCGAGAGGACGTGACGTGCTAATCCTTCGGTGAGCTCGTCCGGAGGTGAGAAAATCTCGTCTGGCAGGCTCGTCTGTGGTTCCCACTCACTAAAAGTGGATTTGCCATCTAATGGAGCTACAAGCCGGTAAACGCGTGCCGTATCCGTCGTTCTGCTATCGCGTACTACCTCGATTACGTCCCCCTTCCGAACTGGGAGTCCCTCGAGCCCTGGATCCGAATTTTTTATTTTAGGAAGGTGTGTTTTATCTATATCGTACTCGTCGAAAACAGATTGTGCTTCGGTTTTGGAGATGAGTCTGTGTTCAGGAACTAGTCTATGGCGGGTCTGTCCATCGATTCCCGAAGCCGTGCTGATAGCGAGCCACGAATCCTCGATAGGTCTGAGCGCCGTTAGACACTCCGGACAGATGTACGCACCCTTAACTACCTCTCTACTACAAGAGGGGCAATTATCCATACTCGTTGAAGAATCTCCCACTACTATACGTTTTTGTCTGACGTCTATCTACAGATGAGCGAGGCGAGTTCCTCGGGGCTCGACCCCGAGGCGGTTCACTTGTACCGGCGTACGACAGTGATCAAGTTGGGCCCGTCTTGACCTTCAGGTTCCAGAAGTAATCGTCGTGGGCTGAGTGCACTCACCGATTCCCCGCCGTGAGCTCTAATCGCAGTATCGACCATTTCTGATGCTTCGGACGCGTTGATATTGATCTCGACATCGTCGGCGGTCGAGACCAGCCAGGCGACTTTGTGTATCAAGTTCTCGTAATCCGACTTCGTCAGCGGACTCAACTCGAGTTTCTTCGCGTTGTATCGATCGGTGAGGGCCCCGTGTCCCGTCTCTTCGATTAACGAATCCCACTTCGGAGCGTTGCCCACGAAGACGAACATCATCCGCGAGAATTGATCTTTCTGATAGCTCTTGTTGAAGAGGTCGATCAACCGCTGTGTAGTCGCATCGTCTGGGTTCCAGTCCATCTCTTCGGCGACCTCGTCGATTAACACGACGAATCCCTCGTACCCCAGTTCGACGATGAGCGATCGGATGTGTTTGAGGTATTCGTACTCGTCCTCTCCGTCGTTACCGATCCGGTCGTAGCCCTTCTTTCCTATCGCGTGTTTCTCTGGAAGTGCAATGTTTTTGCCTTCCAAATAGCCGATCGCCCCCGACAGAACGTTCCGGAACTCCAACTCTTGTTCGTCCCGTTCGACGTATACGCTCCCGTTGTCACGGACTTGCAGAAGATCGTCGAGTATCGTGTATATGCTGTGACCCAGGAATCCTCGACGAGCGGCGGTTTCTTCTAATCTGTCTCGGTCGAACTCGTCACAAAATTTCCTGAGAACCTGCGCTAGTCCCGATCCTCGCTCGTCGGGAAGTCGCACGTTCTGGACGGCTTTTTTGTAAAATTCTGTTTTATCCGAGAGGTTTCCGACGTCGGGGATATCAAGTTCAGATCGAGCGAGGTTCTTCTCGAACGCGTTCTCTGCGATCAAGTTGATGAAAAACGATTTGCCGTATCCGAAATCGCCGAGGACGAAGAATATCTGTCCGTTCCCGTACCGGAGACTCTCCATCCCTTCTATCCCATCCTCACAAATTTCGTGTTCTTCGGCTTCTCTACCAACCCGCACGTACTCGATGTGTTCAGGTTCGGGCGGCATTCCGTTACTGATACGGTTTAGGATGTTACTCGCGGTACGTCGATCCAAGTCGGGCCGGTCGTCTCCTGACGGACTGCTAGAGGCCATACCAACTAACTACATATCACTTACTTGTAATTCTACCGCAATGTACCGGTCGTTGCCTACTTTGACTCCGGTGTACGGATCCGTCCCTTTACGGTGATAGGTACTACCCGTTCGCTCTAACCGTCGTTTCAATTTCTGACTGCCTAACGCTCGACGAAGTCCCTCGCTAGCTTCCTGTTTTGTGCCTCTGAAGAGAGTTGGTACACCAGGGAGGGTGAGGCAGAACTCAATCAAGTCGTCGAAGTATACGAGACTCCGATCGTCATCGGCTCGGGTCTCTCCGTACAGAACTATTAGATCGTACAGTAGATCCACGTCATCGTCGACAGATTCGGAGACTTGTGGGCTAATTAACCCCGCGAGTGAGACGAGTACCTCGTCGGCGGAATTGCTGATAGTCGGGCGTGAGACCTGTCGTTCGTTGACCCGAACGTCACGGTACGGCATGTATATTTTGACGTCAACTGTTTCCTCTAGATCCAGTCTAATGTTTCGAGCCTGCATTTCGAGCGTCGAACCCGATTCGTCACGTGATTCTGAAACCTCGAGGACGATGTCGGCGGTCAGTCCCTTCTTGATTGCATCTACTAATGTACTCGAGTAATGATCCCACGCGCGCTCTACGTCACGTTCGAGTTTCGCGTACAACGCCGTTGTTGCTGGTCCTTCGTCTCTGAGTTCCTCCATCAAATCTTGTTTATCTTTGATCAACCGGAGTCCCGCTTGACTCGTTACTCGGTGAGTCGAGAGAATTGCTCGCCAGTGCTCTCGATACCACTCCGGATCACGGGCATCGGAAGAGTGTTCGATCTCCGGTGTACTGGAGGAGCTGGTATCGGCTATTTGAGATGGAGGGAGGAAGCCCTGATAGAGGAGCATTCGCTCGGCAAGTTCGTGAGATGAGACCTCTGTTACGTTGGACAAGCGCTCTTCTACGAGTTTAATCAGCTCGAACCATCGTTCCTCGTCGATCTGATCGGCATCGAGGAAGGTTTCGATGGTATCGACGAGTACTTCGCTCGGATCACCATCGACTGGAACGCCATTTAGATGAAGATCGAGGAGTGCCCCCTCGTGGTGGAGGACGAACTCGCGGATTGCATCGTCTTTCCGTGCTACCCGAACACGAGGGAACGAACTACGCTGGGACCTATATCGGTCGTATTTTGGATGGGGTTTGACTGTATTATCCCACAGCTCCTCGAACTGGTTCCTGGGAGCACCCTTGAGTTTCTGCTCTGAATACTGGTTCTGTAAGCCGTGTTCGATTGCGTCGACGAAGTGGGTTGCGTATTCGTGCTCGGGAGAATCGAGGTGTCTCAAGTCGAATGCCGTCGCTGTGGCTGTACGAGCGACGTCCTGTCTAACTGTTCCTGAATCGACATCGTAGCAGAGTCGCTCGTACCACGAATCGAGCCACGACTCGATCTCCTGAGAGACGGTGATCCTGCGTGAGTCTAATTCGCGGAGATCGAATCGACTGATACTTCGGAAAAACTCTTCGATGTGTTCTACTTCGTCTGTTCCAGTATCCGGGCCTGTCATCACGACAGACAAATTCATGAGTAGCAACTCTTGGACAGTACGAGAGAGATAGGAGAGTTGTCGAGATTTGGTTACCTCAGAGAGTGGATCTGTGAACTCGATCAGAACCGTTCCTACTGACGGACGATTGATTTCACGAGTATCAGCTGTATAGCCGACTGCAGCAGCAAAATCTTCCCGGTTGAAAGTCGTATTTGGTGCCCTGATTTCGTTCAACTGTTTGGAGACTTCTGCCTCGAGATTGAGTCCGAGAGAGAGCGGTTCTCCGATGAGGGCAGACTCGTAGGGGTCGGCATCGTACTTCGAGAATTGTGCAGCGAGTTCGTCTTCGAGAACGGATTCGTCGACAGAGTTCACCATCGAAGCGACGAACTCCCGATAGTAGTCTAAGATATCCTTTCCCCACCTCGATCCAACTTTCGTCTCTCGAAGGAGGTAACCAAATAACTCGTCTTCTGTCTTCGCGTGTTCGAGAAGACTATCTGACGTGATACGGGCCTGAATCCCGACTCGGTCGTCACACTCTTCTATCACTTCACCCCCTACCTCTCGGACACGCTCAGATGTCGGAACGAGGAAGTAGACTGCCGAAGGAGTAGAGTCAAACCAGTCCCGAAGTTCAGCTGCCATTGTATTGACTTCTCATCTCCAGAAGTAAAACCGTTCAGGTTTGTGGAATTCACCAGGCTAATACTCGTTGATCATAGCTATAGTTCGATAAATACTGGATTGCCAACTCGCCAATAGTTACGCAAGATTAACAGTACTGCTATACTGATCAGTCTCAACGATGGAGTTCTGTGACAATTGCGGGACACTCGTTCCAGCAAATAAGGATATCACTGGATGCCAGGGCTGCGGAACATCGCTCGAGCGATCTGGAGACGAGTCTGCACAGACTGACGGGAGTTCCTCGACTCGAACTCCGTCGACAGAGTTAGAGCGGCTACCGACGACCAAAAGTGGAAACGTCAAGAAAAAAGATGCCATGAAATGGTTAGAAAATCGGGATCGCCCATCAGGAGCTGAGCTCCGTCGAGCGATGGTCGAGAAGCCGAACGATTTCACCGGGAGTACGTTTCCAACAGATATCTCGACAATTCGAATCACAGGCGATCCCCAGTTTATCGAGACCATCGCGGGACTCTTCTCCTGGATCGTCGGTATGGAAGACTACAGCCGGCGTGTCGAAATCAACCTCCAAACGGCAGAAGACAAAGAAACAGGGGAACAAACCGAAAACTACGCACTGTATCTGTCTGTCGCCGAACGCGGATAATAGAGACCGTTCGGAATGGAGTACAGGTACCAACCCACCCCCAATTCCTAACTGAGACGAAGCAGTCGCTTACGAAGTTCGAGAACTGGTTCGACAGAAGTGGTCGAACCTCGTCCCTGGTCACTCGAGCCTATGGCGGCGGAATATATAAATATTAGGAATAACCCTGCGGTGTATTTCACCCGATCGTTAGATCAGCCCAGCAAGCCCTGTAGTTGCATTTTACACCCCAATTTTGACTGATTATATAGCCCCGGAAACGCCGATTTCGACCCCTATGAGCGCTGTGAAGCAGTAATTCGATGGAAAGTATTATATGGTCTTCCACTGTGGATGAATGTACGGCAGGACACTACCCACGAACCTCGTCCCTGGTCGGACGGTTGGTGTCGGTACTGTTCTCCGTGAGACGAATCTATGTTAGCCGATACCGCACGAGCGGCAGGGCAGCGACAGCTCTGTCCCACGATCGCACGACGTATCATGTTCGCGGCGTCACCCGCTGCGACGAACACTGCACAAGACGGTAACGCAGATTGCACCGCCTGGAACAGACTGGAGGGAGGTCGATGAGCGTCCGCTCGATTCCGCAGCCGAGTTCTCACGCCAAGCTTCGGTTCATGCAGCGGACTGGTATCGTAGAGTTCTCGCTCCGCCAGGCCTGGCAGAGCGGGTTGCCGGTCGACGTCGACGGCCAAGACTACCATCAAGCACGGTACGATGAGCTGCTCGACGTCGTTCTGCTGGCTCGCGATGGTGTTCTCACGACCGTTCTGAATGCAACGCACCTCGAGGTCACGGAGGGATCGCGATGACGCGTAAACTGACGGTCGCCGCAGAGTTCGAGCAGGGGACGTTGATCGAAGCGACGACCACGGAAGAGTACATTGTCGGGGAGAACCACGCGTACTACGTCCCAGACAAGGCGCGACTAGACGCGGGTATGCAGAAGGTTCGTGCTACCGAGACGATAGATGCTTACCGTAACGGGGAAACCGGATTCGATTGGGACGGTATCCGTGACACAGTGAGTGCGATCGATATCGTTGAACTGGCCGAGCAGGATACCATCAACCGCACCGACGGGGATATCGGTGACGCTCGACGACGTGGTATTCGATGGTCACCTCGCGGCGCCGACGAGCACGTGACGGTTCCTGCCGGTGTCGTTAAGTTCGCTGACCCCGACGCCGACCGAGAGTGTGGTGCAACGCGCGACCCCGTCGAACGCGGACTCATGTGGGGCGCGCTGAAAGACCGCGTGCTGACCGATGTACGGGATATCGAACTGCAGTACCACAACGATGTCCAGCAGGGTGGTTTGCGAACGGCCCGAGTCCCGATCGCCGTTTACAAGAAGGGGACTGGAGCCATCATCGCGTATCTAGCCGCCCACGATCAGCCGACGATGTATATCGCCGCCACTCTCGAGGTGGAGCGCGAGGACGTTGTCGCGATGCTCGAGCGATATCGGAACCTCGCGTAACGAGTTCGGGATCACTCGAATTGATTCTCGGATTGCATCCCAAACATGACAGAGACGTGAGTCGAGATTTATGGCAGCGGATACTCGAGGCCGGGCGCCGTCGATCTCGACGACGGACTCACCAATGGCGCCCTGCGATAGCTTCGCCGTCGACTGGCCTCGGACGCGTTCTTCCATAGCCAAAACTGAGTGTTCAGCCGCGAGCTGATAGATACGTCGCCACTCGAAAAAGTGTCGTTTCTCTGGTAGGTGAGTGGATGATCGTCGTGCTGGTAACGATTTCGAAGGCAGCGAACCAGGCCAAGTACTCGCGAGCTGGTTTAGGGCACAATCCACACGGTCGGCGATCTGACTTGCACATCTGGAGAATCGCAACCGAAGTCGTGGGGGTAGTGATTTTCCACGTCCATCGGATTATACATCGAACCCCGCTTCCCGTAATGCCTCCTCGATCCCTCCGAACTCGTCTTCGTACTCGAGGTACCCGAAGTCGGTTTCGGCATCTAACTCTGAGGGGGTTGGCACACGACCGATCTGTTGAACGACCCCGACCAACTGGATCGTCATCTGCCGAGCATCTCGATCACCGCCAGCTGGTCGATTATCCGACTCCGAGCCCGACGAAGTGCTCTCTGGCGCCCACGTCAACCCGACATCACCGCTCCGAATACTCTCGATATCTTCCTCGACGTATCGGCGCTCAGTCCTCACTTCATCAGGTGTTGGTAACGTTCCATCTGGCCCGAACTGGGCACACGACGGGCACACCTGCGAAAAGCCATCGACCTCGATCGCGCTCGGCTCGATATCGTCTTCTAACAGGCACCCACATACATCACAACGATCAGGAGCTGCTGTCGGTTCGTCGAAACCCTGTTCGAACAGAACTTCCACTTCGTCGTAGCGTTCTCTCGCTGCCTCGTACGCTTCGAGCGCACCCTCGTACTCTGATGCTTGAAATGCAGCATTGCCAGTTGCAGTACGCTGACGTGACCTCGTCACGAGGTCTAGTAGCTCACGATGCCAGTCTGAGGATTCGAGATGGTGACGACGTGCCTCCACCCGCCGGAGTCGGTCTTCTATCTTGCTGACGCGGTCGGGCGCTACATCCGAAGCGAGTTCTGTTGCTTCCTTGAGCGACTCGATACTCTCTTCGTACTTGTGAGTCGCAGCTTCCGCGTCTTCCTCGATCGAAAGTTGGTCGCCAGCATCGCACGCGTTCTCTGCCCGATTGACGAGATCGTCGAGTTTTTGCAGGACACGGTCGGTTTCTACGTCTGAGATCGATTCGAAGACTGTGCGACGCCGGGCTTCGATGGATCTATCCACCTCATCTGTGAGTAGGCCTGCCTGCTGTAGGTGCCACAGCGCCTTCTCCAACTTTTCGACAGCTACTCTGTACTGGCCACTGTCTCTCGCCTCCTGAGCCGTCTCCTGCAACCGTTCAGCCGTCTTCACGTGTGACTCGTATTGAAACCGGTCACCGTTCTCGAACCCGAGGACGCCCCAGTTGTGTTGCTCGTCGTTCTCTGCATCGATATGACTCACTACAGCTTTGATTTCGGCTTCGAATGTACATCACACAACTGGGCAACGGTACTTCTCACTCATTTCGGGACTCCTTCGCTGATAAGCTCACAATCTCATCTCGGCAATTCTACAGCGACGATAATAAATCACAGAACCACGCCAACAATGTGGACTACTCGAACTCACTCTAGACGGGTGATCGCCCACGCCGCACGCTTTCGAACTGTCTCGTCCAGGTCGTTTGTTTTCAACTCCTGGAGGGTCTCGATTGGAACTGGTACATTCGCGTTCCCAATCAGCGTGCACACGTTCGCTCGCACTTCCGGGCTCGAATCCTGCAACGCACTCTCCAACTGATCCTGCTGCGCCCTGATCGCACCTGGATCTGCCTCGCCTGCTCGCTGGAGTGCAATCGACGCGTTCACGCGTGCCTGAATGTTGTTGTCTTCGAGTCGGGCAGCGATCTGATCAGCGTACTCGATCACGACGTCGGGGTGTTCTTGTGCGAGATCACCCAGCAACCCGACTGCGTTGTTTCGAACACGCTTCGCATCGGCTTCCAGCAACGCCACCAACTCGTCTACGATTGACTCCGCGGCGTCCGGGTAGTTCGACGCGATCTTCCCGAGTGCCGCTAACGCGTTCGTTTGCGTCGTATCGTCTTCGCTCTGTAACGCCTCGATCAGGGCGCTAACCGCTGGGAATACCTCTTCAGGATACTCCGCTGCAACACAGGAGAGTGCGTAGACTGCGTAGCTCTGTGTCGTCTCGAAGTCAGCTACCACAGCGGCTTCCAACGCTGGTACCGAATCGAGTACACTACCAGGATCGGCTTCGGCTAGCTCCATCAGACAGTGCGTCGCGACCGGCTGGCATACCGATTCCTGGCTCGTGTAACTCGCTAACTCAGACACGTGCCCTTTCAGCGTCAACGGATCGTCCTTCGTCGATTTCCAGAGGGCCTGAAGCGCCGCCCGGTCGAGCGGTGTCGGTTCGTCAGCCAACAACTCGAACACGGTCCCAGTAGCCAACTCGCATCCGTCGTCCCGATATTCCAGTACGCTCATCGCCAGGCGGAGTGCCTCGCGCCGATCCACGCTGGTTGACTCCGACACTGCATCGGCCAACATCGTGCGGATCGTTTCACCGTCTACTGATTCTGGATCCTCCTCGAGTCGTGATCGAACCGCAGCGAACGCCGCCTCTGCGAACGGATCAGCGAGTCGTTCGTACGGAACGGGGTGTAACGATTCGACGGCTGGCAGTCGAACAGAGAACCGAT
This sequence comes from Natronosalvus sp. KLKA75, assembly GCF_059736265.1. NCBI lineage: Archaea > Methanobacteriati > Methanobacteriota > Halobacteria > Halobacteriales > Natrialbaceae > Natronosalvus > Natronosalvus sp. KLKA75. The sequence goes on along the minus strand of NZ_JCAQIC010000002.1, from coordinate 60,451 downwards.
CGTCGATTCCCACGGTCTCGAACCAGAACGCAGGCGGGCCCTTCAACGGCGTCATCGATGGGCGCTCCGGCTCGAAGTGCGTGACTAACTGCGTCTTCGTCTCACCGTCTACCCGATACGTGAGTTCGAACACGTACCCGTCAGCCAGGATCTCTCGCATCTCGTCTGCTGACTCGAGCCCGCCGTCTGGAACCGGATCATTCGAGGCCGGTATAGACAATCCTAGTTCGCCTCTCCGGACGAGATCGACGAAGTCCCACGCGTGGTAGTGATCCCACCCGTCGACGTGACTCAAATCGAGATCGTCGACGACGACGTACTCGTCTGCGTCGGGAAACAACTCAGCGAGAATACGCAGCCGTTCTTCACGCTCCGGCCACCACTCGTAGTATCCGTATTCGCCTTGCTCGCCCAATGCGTCGAGGTGCCCGTCACGCCGCCGAACGGACTCAATCGTCCCTGGAATGTCCGCCTCGTCGACGAGGACTTGATTCCCGACCGCCCAGACCTCGTGGCTGGTCTCGTGGGCCCAGTACTGCACCCACTCGAGCGGTACCGCCTCCCGCCGTGGGTGCGGATTCACGTCGACCGTCCAGTCCCGGTCGAACGCGAGGACGTACATCACTCTACCTCCACGAGTTGCTCCGCCAGTGATTCGATTTCAGCCGTCTCGTCGATCGCGGAGAGCCACCGATCGGGGAGTCGTGACGCCCCGAATCGAGCCCCTGCGATCGCGCCCGTAACGGCGCCAATGGTGTCTGTGTCCCCACCTCGATTGACAGCCGACGTAATCGCCGCTTCAGCGCTTTTGGCCCGGAGACCATCGTGCATCGCCGTTCGAAGCGAGTGGACCACGTACCCGGACGTCTCGAGCGAACCAAGTTCGTCACCGTCACAGATCGGGGTGAGCGCGTTTCGCAACTCTTCTGGCGCGTTGTTGCCGACGTGGTCGATAGCACTGGCTAATGGGTCAGTAGCGTCCTGGAGGAGTCCGGCGATGGTGAGATTCAAGATCGCACATCCATACGTGCAGCGCGGATCAGCGTGCGTAATCTGCGACGAGTGCCGACTGACTCGCTCGAGCGTCTTCGGCTCAGTCGCGTACGGAATGCTGAGTGGCGGACACCGCATGATACTGCCGTTCCCAGCGTTCTTCCCTTCAGGACTGGCTTTCCAGACCTCCTGGCCAGCCTGTTCCCACGATCGACCCGCCTGTACGTTTTCGATCGATCGCCGCGTCATGATCCCGATATCGAACGGTCCCGAGTCGTACCACGCAACGAACCGATCGGCGATATCGTCCGGGTCGAATGCCTGTCGTTCGACGAGGCTGCGTGCGATACACAACGCCTGTTCGGTGTCGTCAGTAATCGTCCCCGCGGGCTGATTCCACGTCCCGTACCCGACCATCTCGTCGAGCCGCCCGTGCTCAGCGGCGATCTCCGAAGCCGATGCGAACTCGACCGGGCGTCCGAGCGCATCCCCACACGCCAACCCCAACAAGACACCGAGAGCTCGATCAGAATCCATACATCTCCCAACGGACACATTCGAGAAGAATGTGTGGTCGCGGTCACTCATTGGGCTTCGTCCCCGTACGGAGATTCTCCCGGTACTCGCCCAACGCTCGATACATCTCCACACGTTCCGCTTCCGTCATCGTCTCGTGTTCCGCGTCGTCGTAGAACGGAAGTTCGTCTTTCTCCGGCACGTCCATCAGGGTGCCAAGCTGGTAGAGTTGCTCGTAGTAGTTCTCCAGCACCCACTCCTCGCCGTGGTCGTCGACCGCTTGCTGGATGTAAGGCGCTGCTTCCGGGTAGTCTTCGTGAAGCTCGTCGGTCATTGGTGATCGGAATTGGCTGCGGTTGGTTTGCTGCTGTGTGTCCAGGGTGACCGACAGCCGCCTGTAAATTCGGCGAGTGAGTGGTTTGGGGTATCTGTGGTCCATTTGCCGACCTGGACGAGTTCGAACGTGTCGATGGGGGCGTCGAGTGCATTGTCCAACTGTGTCCGGACTGGATTGGCGAGACTGTCGACAGGGATGGCGGTGAGGGAGTGCTGAGTGAGGAAGTAGCTGGTCGCCAGACTCGTCGGACCGACGACGATGACGTCGCCCCCATCGACGTCAGCGAGCGCGAGTTGGGCCTCCCGATGCTGGTACAGAACCGCATCGAGCTCCTCGACGGGGAACAGAACATCGGCTCTCCCGTACTCGATACTCGTCTCAGCAGACTCGAAATGTCCTTTGGGCATAATCGCTTCTAAATATATTCCCACTGTGCATTAACTTTGTGGTAGTCTGACTACTCGCCTCGCCAGCAGCCAAGTTCCCTCAATTTACCTGTGCCTACTGCCACCAGTTGACGTGACCCGCCACCTTTACAACTGCACAGCCACCGAACTCGCCACGCACCCCGTCGAATCTCTGCCACACGATCGCGTCGCTGCCAGAATTTATCTATATGGTCGAGGTGCTGGTTTGATTGTGCACCCACTCGAACGTGCGATCGAGATTGCAGCAACTGCTCATGCCGATCAAACGGACAAAGCAGGTGAGACGTACATCCTCCACCCGTTGCGTGTGATGTTTGCCCAGGACTCCGAAGCCGCGATGATTGCAGCAGTCCTCCACGATGTCGTTGAGGATAGTGACTGGACTGTTGCCGAACTTCGAAACGACGACGTCGATTTTCCAGACGAAGCGATCGACGCCGTTGAACTCCTCATGAAATCAGACGACGAGTCGTACGAAAAGTTCGTGGCAGACGCGGCACCCCATCCGATTGCGAGAGCAGTAAAACGAGCAGACATCGAGGACAATATGGACCTAACACGGCTAGACTCCGTTGATACTGATACCATGAATCGCATCGAAAAGTATCACAACTCCTGGAAACTATTACAGGCGGAAGAAAACCCACAAGGTGAAACGTAGCCCACACGAGGCGTCAACCGAGTGCGGAGGGAATTACCGTCCGTTGCGTCGGCAGTGCGGGACGAGACACGGACGCCACGGGTCGGGCGACCCGTGGTACTTCACAGAGAACGGCGGGAGTTCCACTGGTCACCCGACCCGTGGTCGTTCACGTAGTAAACTCGTCGATACTCGACTGTCGATCCCCACGCAAATGTCGCATTATGCTCTCGCCAGCCACTCGAGCTAGCTTTGGCGGCACTGCATTGCCGATCCACCTCCCTATTCTGTGGATACCGACGTCCTCGACCGTTCCTCCCGGAGGGAGGAATTGGTACTCGTCCGGAAACGTTTGTAGAATCGCTCCCTCTCTCAGGCTCAATGCCCTGAGCTGGTCCTCGTCGTAATGTCCGAATCGACCGCTCCCGAAACTGTAAAACTGAGTAGTGATCGTGGGTGCGGGTTTGTCCGGTTGCATGCGACTGTACGGCGCCTTGAAACTGGCACCACTCTCCTTCGTATGGCAATCGGCAACGAGATCTTCACGCCCCTTCTCTACCCAGTCGGTCCAGTCGCCACCTGGTTCCGAGATTCGAATTCGGTCCAGGTTCTGCTTTCTGAGGTTCTGAGTGACGTGAAGTGGGTCGTCGGGATGGTGTTCACCGGCGTCAATCGCCGGAAGGTGTCCGATGAAACTTTCTGCCGTGATTTCTCGATCGACGTCGACCTCTGTCCGGCTCGGGGAGTCCATCTCGATGGGGCCGATTTTCGAGGCCAGTGTAATCCATCGCTTGCGCCGTTGTGGGACCCCATAGGCCAAACAGTCGATGTCCCTGTTCTCCGGTAGATTGACGTAATAACCGGCGTCTCGAAATGTTTCGATCAGTCCTTCGTACTCCGGATCTCGGCTCACACCGGGTACGTTCTCCATCGCGACGATATCCGGTTGAACCCGATCGACGATGGTGGCGAACGCTGAGACGAGCCCGGTTTTATCGTGCACTCCTTCTATGTTTCCCAAATTCGAGTACGGTTGACACGGAGGGCCACCGGCGAGCACCCGAACGTCTGTGTCGTCACTGTAGAGGTCTGCGACCCACTCGGGATTCTCAGTCGCGATTGTAGATAGATCCCGGCGGTAAAACTGCGCGTCGTTGTTACGGAAGTACGGAATCACACAGTAGAGATCCTCGTCAACTCCCGCTACGACGTCTATCCCGGCACGCTGGAGGCCGAGTGTAAACCCTCCGGCACCGCAAAAGAGGTCGACAGCTTCGACAGTCCCCACTCCCTCCGTAGAAGTGGGTTCAGAGCGGGGATCAGTGTAGGACACAAATACACCTCGAGTGCGAGACTAGAAAGTATTTCGAATTTTCTATAAGAGGATCCAGTGTGGTTCCGTCAGGGTCCGCCTAATTTCTGGATGATCAGATCCGAGCGACGGCGTCGAGATGTATTTAAGCGGCCTGTAGTTTTCCGGTTAGCTGAATCGAGGCGCTAAGCCCCCTTCCTCAGCGAGCGAAGCGAGCAGGGAGGGGATACACCGTCCCCAGAAATCAAAGATTTCTGGTGTGTGAAGATGCTTACGAGGAGACCTTCTCGTAAGTCAACTCCGGAGAGTCCCTGTCTGTCCGGCTACGTCGGCGATACACCATCGTTGGGCGAGATGTTCGAAACGGTGTCGTTGTAATATCGAATCGCGTCCTCCGAGATCGCGTCCCCCTCGAGGACAGTGAGTGCCCTCCCGTCCGCTCCGGGGTCGTACGGGTGTCGAACCGTCTTCGTATCGGGTTCGATACGGACGGCACCGTTGTCGAGGTCTGCGTGGTGGTTCGGGCAGAGAACTAGCATGTTCTCGAGCGTGTCCGCCCCGTCCTCGAAGAGTGGACGTAGGTGGTGGACTTCGGAGTAGCCGGTCCCATCTGGTTTCGCTCGTCTCGTCCCACACACCTGGCATCGATCCTTGTACATCTGCTTCAGCCCGCTCACGAGGCCTTCGTCTCGTTCCGTCCGATCGGCGACCGAACCGAAACGGCCCAGTTCGTCCTCGTAGTCGTCGGAGGTGAGTACAATCGAGTCAGGGTATTCGAGAAACTCTACTGCTACCTCGCCGGATGGTTCCCGATATTCGTCGATGTCGTGTTCGTGGTTCGACTCGGGCAGGCGACGGGTAGTGTCCAGTTCGTCGCTCCAGATTTCCTCGAAGTACGCGGGATCGTACTCGCGGTGCCGGAAGGGGCCGCCAGATGCCGTCGCGACGACGTCGAAGCCACGGAGGAGATCGTAGAACCCCTGTTTCTCGTGGTGAGCGCGAGCGTCGAACCTCGGCAGGACGTCTTCGACGAGTGAAATCGAGTGGTCGGCGAGAACCAACAGGTGTGGGAAGACGACGTCGAGGACGCGTCTAATAGCGTTCGCTCCGGTGAACACGAACCACAGCGAATTGTCCTTCGACGAGTCGCCATACGTGAGGTCGTACGTCCGACAGAAATTACGAAAACTGTCGATCATCGCCGGATCGACACCTCCCCGAGTGAGGCGTGCGGTGGGATACATCGAATACCCGATACGATTCTCCGATGATTCCGTGATAGTCGGTCGATATCGGCAAAGTCCGTCGAAGACGCCGGCGATGTACTCGGTTGAGGAGTTCGGAGTCAGACCCTCGGCGGGTAGCTCGGAGGGCGAGACCTCGTTCTCGTCGAGGTCGTACGCGTCTGTGAGTCTGCTGGGACTCCAGTGATTGATTCCGCGTGGTCGCCACTCGTATCGGAGTTCGTCACGCGTGAGGAGAAATCGGTACGCCTCTTCTGGATCCATAATATTGGTGTCGTACCGCTCGAAACCAGGCCCCGTCACGAACTCTAGTTCTCTGATCAGGCTGGTGGAGTGGCCACGTAGGAACTCTTCTAGATCGGCCAGGTCGCTTCGTTGTGAGAGAAGGAAGAACCCGTGTCCCCGCTCTCGATCCACCAGATCGTACGTGTAGTCCCGAGAGTCGAGGAAGGTCCCGACGACCGCTTCGCGCATCTCGGTCTCGTAGGGTTTGATCCGAAGCTGGGGACGAACCGTGAACGTGTCGTCTGGTTGCTCTGAGATGTTGAACCGGACACGTGCTGTCGAGTCGAGGAGGCCTGCTATGTACTCGGGATCGAGCGTAGACGCTCCTTTCTCGGTGTCCATGTGATAACCTTCCCAAACCAATGTGAAGAAAGTAGCGGCCCGTCGGGCGAGGCATTGTAACGAACGAGCCAACGTGCCAACGTCGCGCTCGGTCTCTTGTACCAGGTAGTCGGGGTGGACTGTCACGAAGTGAGGGTCGGCCAAGCGACGATACCTACTCGTTTGGGTCGTACCACTCCCAAATCCACGTACCTTCGTTCTGTCGAACGAGGTTGCGCTCTCCTGCTTCCCGGAGGACCGGGCGGATCGTCTTCTTCCACGCATTTCGGTACGACGGTCCGTCTATTGGCAACCGCTCCGAGACTTCGTTGACGATCTCGTGACCCGTCCCCCGCCACCCGCGTTTGAGGAGGAGCAACGCCTCGATCCCAGCTCGCTCTCTGTCGGTGATCTCTTCGAAATTACCGAGCGGTTCCCACGAGTCGGAGACTTTCTCGACGATCTCAGTGGCCCACTCGGGAGAGCCAACGTCTATATCCGACGCTCTGAGTGCTGCGTCCATCGACCCGAACCGGCTCACGTACGTGGTGGCCGAGTAGTCCGTGAGTTCGTCGACGTTCCGGGTCGTCGGTCGGTGCCCGATCTCGTCGGCGAGATCCTCGAGTGTGGTGAGCAACTCGTCGTCGTAGTCTCCCGGCTGACTCCACGCGTCCCCAAACTCGAGGTCGACAGAGGCCAGCACATCGTCCCACGTGCCGAAGGTGTCGACGTAGTCCGACGGCGAGAACCGGCCGTAATTTTCGACGTCCACTGGTCGCGGGGGGTGGCCGAACTCGCGTTCCAATCGCCGGAGGTCGTCGGCCAGTGCCATACGCCGTTCGATATCGTACTCGGGTCGAACACGGTCGTCGACGACGACCGCTTCGCCATAGTTACTGCCCCTCCTCTCGCTTCGGATTCTCTCACCCTCGTCGAGGTCTCCCGTCTGCTCGTCAGTTTTCGATCCGTCGACGCCCTCTCCCTCGTCAACTGTCTCAGACCTAGCGTCAACCTCGATCGCTTCGAGTTCAGGGAGTGAGTACTCACTCACCGAATCGATGACACTTGCGACTTCGACATCGGGGAGGACTGCCAACACACCGATGGTCGGGTGGACGGTTGGATTCGTCTCGGCTACTTTCTCGAAGAATCGCCTCGTTGCGGCCGACGAAGGATCGAGCGGAGCGGTGGAAGCATCTCCACTCGTCGATACTCCAGTGAGAATTTCACCGACCCTCTGCCACGGGTCGACACCGCTGACGAGGTGAGCGACCGGAACGTCACAGTACTCAGCGACCTCGACGAGGGTGAGTGGTCGCTCCGTCTCCGTGACGAGTTCAGTGATCGCGTCGACGAATTCGTCGTGCTCTGGCCTGTCGTCAGGAACCTTAGTTCGGGACAAGCGGTCCCTCTCGAGCCCCGATTCAACGATGATCTGCTGCCAGTTGCCCAGTGACTCAGTGTCGCTGCTCGCCATCGAGACGAGATCGTAGAATAGTGCCTCAGTCGGTGGGTCGCCGAGGAGGTCCGCAACGAGCTGAACCACGGCTACGACCTCCGAGGGACGAACCACCTGATCGGGATCGTCGGAGAGAGATTGTCCATCTACCTTGAAACCGGCTGCACGTAAGGCGTCTTTGAAGGACCCGAACGTGTACACGTACGAACCGAATGGGTAGCGGGACTCACTGATGACCGTCTCCTCTGTCGGGGGGTATAGCGCGTGGTCACTCAAGTCCTGAAGTTCATTCGTGAGCTTCTCTCTGTTCGTCTCGAGGAGTCGATCCGAGTAGTGGTTGGGAGGCGAGGCACTGTTGAGGCTGTGCTCTTCTTCGTCGTCTTTGGTGTGGTGTCGCTCGTCCAGACTTTCCCGGCCGTCTCCTCCGTCGTCACTTGCGCCGTCAGCTGACCCAGTGGTCTCCGTGTCGTCACCGGACGTGTTGGTGTCGTCAGTATCTAGTCCGTCGATCCTTTCGCGTGCGTCTGGAGAGAGTTTGACGTCACCCATCCCGACGATACGAGCTAGACCACTCATCGAGTCGTTGAGATATTTGTAGACATCCGGTGCTTTGTCGAACGCCCACCCCTCGGTCAGTTTGTCTACATCCACCGGGTCCTCGTCCTGGTACAGATCCAACAGTCGCTGAGCAGTCGTCTGGTCAACGCTGAAGGTGGACTGAACCCTTTCGACGATGTCGTCTGGTGAACGGTCGATATAGACACCGACGGACGAGTTTCGAGTCGTTGTCCCATCGTCGTTCACCGAGGACTTCTCGTCTGCACCCGGGCTCGGAGTGATCGGACGTGTGTCATCGGCATCACCGCCGCTAACATCGTCCGACCCCGACCCGCCGCCGTCGGCTTCGTTGTCGTCCGTCTCCACCTTTCCCCCAACTGGCTCTCTGCCAACGAGGCGACGTCCGAGGTCGGTCGTACAAACGTCTCCGACCTCATTTCGGGTTAGATAGTCGTCTAAATCACCTTTCAGGATTTGTGCTAACTCGATCGGTGAATCCAAGCCCCAGAGTTTGATCAGTTCGTCGTTCGGTATCGGTTCTCGTTCGGCGACCTCTTCGACGCGCTCGACCTCTTCGCTCGATAGATCGGTTCCGATATCGGTTTCGGTAGTCTCGGCCCGTTTTCCGTCGGTATTCATTTCGTTCTAAGTCGTGCCCATAGTCTTTCGATTCCTGTACGATACCACCTTCGCTTTCGTCTGGCCGAAACCGACTCTCGATTGGAACGATGTAACCGCTTGTCGGAAGACCGAACGATCACGTAGATAACCCCAACCGCGGCAGCGGATTGGAGGATCTAAGCCCGTTCGGACTTCATCTGGCGTTTCAACCGACTGACCACCTCGACGCTGTTGTCTTCGACCCAACCTTCAGCTGGCATCATCGAGAGGAGGGTCGACAACCGGTCGGGCATGACGTTGACGAGATCCTGCGACTCGTCGGCGAACTGGTCAACGACGGCGATCACGAGGGGTTTCGACATGTGGAACGCGTTGTCGAGGATACGGTTCGCGAGGAAGTTGAACTCGAAGACCTCTCTCGTCAGTTCGTACTCGTCGTCTACGTCGACAGGTGCCGTCGCTGGGTCTACGTGGGTGAGTTCTGCTAACCACCAGAGTCGACCGATGGCGTTCGTGTAGAGGTTGTTCCCCGTGGTCTCACCCAGGAACTTTTCGAACGCAGCGGTTCTGTTGTTTTCGAAGTCGAAGCGCCAGCGGTACCGGACGAAGTCGTCGAACTTCACCGCCGCGAGGTAGTACCAGATTCGCTCGTCCCGTGCTGTACGGCGGTCAATCCGGATATTCGCGTGGATGGTCGGGGCGAGGGCGGCGTCCATCTTCGCCTCGTACTGCGGGTAGTCGTCGTCGACGAATATTTCGTCGATCTTGGTCTGTATCGCACCGTAGTCAACGTCAGTCCCATCGACGGGCGTCGAGTGTCGCTCGAAGAGGTCGGGATCGACATCCCGCTCTCCCGCGATGAAGTCTTCGTCGATCTCGGAGACGCCCTGGTGTAGTAGTTTGCGTAGTTCGGTCATGATCGGATATTGTCGACGAGTTTCACCATGTCGTCGCTCAATTCGAGGTACTCTTGGATGGCGGTCGACGTCTTGTCCAGGAGTTGGGGCATACTCCCCTCACCCGCGAATTCGTCGTGTAATTGCCGCCCAGCCTCATCAGCAGAGTCGACGTCGTACATTTTCGTCACAACCTGCGAGAGGAGGTCGGTTTGCCAGTCGTGTTCTGAATCCCCGGTCTCGTCGACGTCTTCGGCGGTCCAGAGAACGAGTTCCGAGAGCGCAGGGAGGAGGATGGAGTCGGTGTAGACGTTCATGACACGGCCCAACTTCCCTCGCGGACCGCTGTTCAACGCGCTCGCGATCGAATCGTGGTCACGGTTCACGTACAATTTTGGGGAGTGGAGTTCCGTCTTGTCAACGACGTAGACGGCATCGTCGGGGAACCGATCGTCGTTGTCGCTCTCACCGAAACTCTTGAAGATCGGTGGGAGGAGTGGGCCAGACGTGTCCTCTGTCTCGTCGATGTGTATCTCCCACGACAGCCCGTCCGCGAGTTGGAGTCCGGCGTGGGTTCGGTAGTCGCCGGACGTGTTCGCATCGTCCGTACGGACGATCAGCGGAGTCAGTTCGACGGTTCCGAACACGTGTCGAGAGGAGAACGTGATCTCGAACTCGATGGTCCCCTTTTCGAAACTGTCTACTTCGATCGTCCGTCCCTCGCGGACGTGTGTGTACTTACACTCGACCGCGACGACGACCTCAGCTGGGGCGTCGGTCGGCCACTCCTTGGGAGGGAACACCGGTTCGAGATCGTCTTCGATCGTCAGCGTGCCCTCTAAGGTGAGCGTCTTCCAGTCAGCAGCCCAGTCCTCCAAGAAGACTTGGTTGCCGGCTTTGTCCACCTCGAAGGACTGGTCGTCGTCGTCCAGCGAGAACGTCTCTACGTCGATTGAGAGTGCCTCCGGTGCGTGACGGAGCGGTTCGTCGTCGAACCGCTCGCGACTCGTCTTTCGGCGACTTCGGGTCGCCATCAGGCTTCACCCCCCATTTCGACGTCTCCGTCGATACGCAGTTGTGACTTTCCGAGTCGACCACTGTAGGGGTCAAAGTCGCCGAACGACTCTGAGGTGCCCCCAATATCGATGCTCGTCGTACTCGCGTCACCCTCGATCACGACGACGCCGTCTTCGATCTCGTACGATGTACTCGTTTCGTGCGGATCTACCGACTCTATCGCTATCCCACCGGTCTTGTTGTTCTCCTCGCCGAGCGTGACGATCTCGACCGTTACGTGCCAACTGTCGAAATCGTCGTCTTTCGGGGCTACAGTGGCATCGAACATCCACCGCCCGTCGCGGAAAGTGAAGTCTGCCGAGGTGTCGAACGCCTCGGCGGAGGTGACGGACGTGGACGGAGACGAAGATCGGTTCCGTCCCGTGTCGGATCGGGGGATCTTGCGTTTCATCGAGTCGATCATCCCACCTTCTTCACTAACGTCTGTCGCGACGAGATCTTGGAGGCACTGTCGGAGCTTACTACTCGTAAGTGATTCTACAGTACCTGCACACCCCCACTCGTACGTCGATTGGAGTTTCGAGTTCTTGTACCCTTTCCACTCGTCGTGTGCGGCAGGTTCGGACGTCCTGAGGAATTCCTCGACTTGTCCGTCCGCTATCTCGAGAGAACGATCACCCCAGCCTCGCGCTTCGCCTGCGAGCAGGATTCCGTAGAAGGGGCTTCCGTAAGACGCCGCACCGCTTACGTTGATGTAGTCGACGACCATCCCAGCGCCTCTGAAGATGGCAACTTCGTTGAGTCGGGTTTCGTCGTCACCGGGGCTCGGACTCTTGGCGTAGACGCCCAACCGACCCTTCGGTTCGGTCTGTGTATCGTTGCCGATCTTCTTGTCGGGTAGATCGAACGTGATCTGTCCTTCGACGACGTTGCCACGACTCTCGAGATCGTCGTCTGGGGAGTCACGCTCCCTGAAACAGTCGACGAACGGTCGGACGACGTCGACCTCGTAGGGGTCGACGAGTGTTGGCTCGTCGTCGGGCCCCTCGAGGTACACTCGAAGGTTGCCACGCTCGATGGCGGGCCAGAAGTACTCGGCGACGGAGCGCCGGAACGTCTCGAGCAACTCGTCGACGTCGGCGAACTCCTCCGCTGTGGGATCGCGAAACCCGACGATAGTCGCCGTCGTCCCACTCACGTCGGCCACGTGTTCAGTGTACAGAGCCCGTGCACGCTCTCTCGCCTCGTCGCCCCACGCACTCACGTGTCGGGTGTCTGGGTCCTCAGGATCGCGCCGACCGTACCAGCCGTTGCCCGAGTAGAGTTGGTCACTCTCCTGGTCACGGTGGTCGGGTAAGAGTGTCCGCCCGACGAAGCGAGGTGGGTCGTAGTCTCCAGTGTCCTGAACTGGATAGGAGGTGAAGAGTACGGTCGACATCCCCGAGAATGCCCACAGCACGGTCTTCCCCACGCCGTGGCTCCCACCCTCGGTGGCGTCTTTGTTACTCCGTCCCATGTCGCGGACGAGGGCCGTGTAGTTCGTACCGTCTTCGGTCTCAAGACCGTCGAGACCCTGGGTGTTCCTGTCTTCGACGGAGAGGAGCAAGAGTTCGTCTTCCCTCTCTAAGTAGTCGAGGTACTGGTCCAGTTGTCTGTCGTCTTCTAGCTCTCCGGCAGCACGAAGGTGGTCGTAGAGGTCGACCTCGTCGTCCTCGGGTTCGCACTCGAGTTCGGCGAGGAAACGCTCTAACTCCTGTCCAGAGAGTTTTTCGAACCGGTAGTGTACTTCGACAGGTCCGTCAGCGTCTACGTTGAGTGCGTCGTTCGCGTTCTGGAGCGTCTCGCGAACGAACGTCGCCACGTCGTTCTCGAAGGCGTGTTTCGTGAGGATGTCGGCGTTCTGCTCGGCCTTGTCACCCATCTCCTCGAAGTACCACCCATCGGTCACAGACCTCCACCCCCCGAGTGACGGACGTACATCCGTAGAAGTCTACGCCGGAGTCGAATCGTTACCATGTTGTTTTCACTACTTAACTAGAGGCGTCACTCTTCAAACTATTGTCTGAATCCGTTCGATACCTTCGTCCTTCGTCTTACAGGTGAGATCGATCGAGTCCGGCCGCTCGTCTCCGTTGGTGACGTGCTTGGCGAACATCCGCAACCCCGTCCGGCGACGAAAAGGAAGGGATGGCGGCGTACACTGCCGAGACAGCGGTGAATCCACTCTACCCGGTCTTTGGTACTGGTCCGTTCGCCGTGCAAGGGCGAGCGTACTGGTGAATACGATCATCGTGAAAGTGCAGCTGAGGTTGACTGCCTTCGAACTGGGGTTCGAAACCAGATCCTTCAGAACGCCTCGCTGCCATACATTGAATCCTGTACGAAAAACGCCGTTAGGAGACGAACTCGAGGATTCGATCGAGTTGGTCTTCGAAATCCTCGCGACTTCGAGAGTCCATTTGATACGTCGAGAGCGACTGGTTGAACCGCCGTCCAACAGCGGAAATGGTCGTCCCGGATTCCGAGTGAAGGGTGTCCACGAAGGCGAGTGCAGCGGGCCGGCAACGATTGAATTCACTGTCTAGAACGTAATTTGCGACACGTTGCTTGTTGTACATCTTGTGAGTGCCGTAGTAGTGGTCTGTCGCTGGATCGTAGGTCAAGTGGGCTCCCCACCAAAGCCGAGCCATTTGATTCGAGTAAAGGTCACTTTGTTCGCCGAGGAGCTTCTCTTTGAGATCACCATGTCCGAGCCAACGAATCACGACGTAGTCGGGGAATTCGACGAGTGTGAGGTACTGCCAGACGCCAATCTGACCCGCGACACGCGGGGGTATCTTGTAATACTGGTGCACGAGTGGGGCGAGTACCGAGTCCATCGCCGATCGCTGCGTGTCGATATTTGGATCGAAGACCGTGGTGGCACGTTCGATTGCCTCCTCCAGCGAGTCTATGTCAGTACTAGCCTCCGGGACTGACTCGTATTCGACGTGGTCTTCCAAGTCGGTTCTCAGTGCGAGTACTTCGTCTCGAGAGGTGAATTCATCGTGCTCTTCTACCATATCGCGGCCGGCGTCTGTGAGTCGTGGAATGTCAGTCATGGTCTGAAGTCGGTGATGAATTTGTTGAGTTGTGAGGCTTGATCGAGATACAATTGAACGGCGACGTTGAGTTCGCGAATGAAACTCCGGAGTTCGTCGGGTTCAGACACAACCTCACCGAGATTCTCGACTGTCTCCTCGTACGAGGCGTCCTCGTAGAGGTACGGACCGATCTCTTTGATCAAGCCCTCCTGCCATTCGTACTGTGGTTCGTCGGATTCGGCGATCGTCGTTGCCGTATGAATGACGAGCTGTATCCAGGTCGACGTGCCTAATTCCGCCTTGATAACGTTCTTCAGATATGCATCGAAGCTGTAGAACGTCTTGGTTTCGAGTACGTCCACTATCGGCTGGTTGAGCATATTGACGAGAACCGCCGGCTCTCGTGGATTCTGCTTGAGCAGGTGGACTGCACCCTCTGGATAGTCGCCATCGGAGAAGTCTCTGTACAGGAACGGGAAGCCAGTGCCACTCTCCTCGGGTTCGTCTACGTGGACTTTCCAAACGTCACCACCTGCGATACGCATACCCCCTTTCGGCGCGAACGGTAACCCGCTGGAGACACCGTCCGTCGTAACGATTCGCGGAGTCAGTGTCACGGTATCGCGAAAGAGCTTTGCCTCGAGCTCTATCGGTTTCGTATACGTCCCAGCGGTTAGTGGCTCGTCCTCGACGACTTCTTGGTAACGCAGGTGTGTCGACTTCGATTCGACGACTACGACGAGTTTGGCATCGTACGGGGCGTCGCCCTCACACACGTGGTTCAAGTCTCGGTCAGAGATCGACAGCGACAGCGAGAGTTGTGCCCGCTCCCAGGGCTGGTACTTGTAGAGTGGTAGGGTTGGAGCGTCTGTCTCGGGCTCGGAGGGATCAGTTTCGTCGACGCTGTACTCGCTGATCTGGAGATCTATCGCGTCTTCTCGATAGCGATACGGGAGGTCGTCGGCGTTAGCAGATGCACGTCGGATATCGGTCGGCATACGAGTTATCCCTCCATGATTTCGGCACTGATTTTAACCTTCGTTTGGGTGGCTTCGCCGACATCGAAGAGTTTCTCCGGATCTCGAGAGAGCCCGTCTAGCTTTTTCGAATCTCCTTGGAATGCGACAACGTCGGCCGTCCCATCGGCTTCGAGATGGGCGATTCCGTCGGCATCGAGCGAATCCTTGGCCTCTCCTTCGACGACTTCGAATTCCTCGATCGGGATCGAATCACCCTCGTGTCCTTGACTGTCGAGTCGCAGGAGTTCGACCGTGAGTTTCCAGTCGCCGTGGTCTGGCTCCCTGGGGCCACCTTTAGCGAAGAATTGCCACTTATCGTCGTCGATCCAGACGTCGGGCCGAGTTTCCCACCTGAGGGCAGAGCCCTCGCCATTGACGGTATCTCGGCCGTCCATTATCGGGAGGATGTCGTCCATTCCCGGCACTTCGTCACCAGAATCGATATCTTCCTGAACGATGTCGTTGATCACTGCTTCGAGCCGCTCACCCTTCAACGCGTTAATCTCGGCCGTGATAGTCCCGATGTAATATTCGTTGAGATAGTCGTTGTTAGAGCCAACCCAGTCGTCGTGTTGTGTGGGTTCGGACCTCTTGAGGAATTTTTCGAGAGCCCTCTGTGCATCCGTTACGTCCTCGCCAGGAGAGGTCTGGGCTTCACCGGCAACCATCACCGCAGCGAAGTCTTTGCCGCGGTTGGCAGCTCGAGACATATCGACGTAGTCGACGATCATCTGTGCCCCGCGGAGTCTCGCTACGCGGTTGATCCCCAGTTCGTCGTCGTCGTCCGTTTCGAAATCAGTGCGGTCACTCGGGGTGAGATGACGTACAACGAGGTCAACAGCGGTTTGGTAGCCGCTGTGTGGATCCTCGTCCACAGTGTCTGGGTCTTCGCGTGGGATTTCGATCGGGACTCCTCGTTTCACGAAGCTGCCAGCGCCACTCAGTTCCGTATCGGTGATATCGAAGTATTCGCTGTAGCACTCGACGTACGGTTTGACACCGGGTGCATCGTCGAGTGTCGCCTCCGTTCGGGTACCGTCTGGAGTTTTTACGTGGACCTCCAGTTGGTCTCGCACCATTGCCGGCCAGAAGTATTTCACAGATGCGTGGCGGAACGAGGCGGCTAACTCTTCCATGTCGGGGTCGAATCCCTCGCCCGGAATGCGGAACCCCACGACGCCAATACTCGTACCGTAGTTGTCAGTAGGTCGGCTCACAGAGAGCGTGTCTGCGAGTCTCTCTGCGTCGTCGAGGTCGCCCCAGAGCGAGCTTGGACGACCGATGTCGTCGATGCGGTCGGGGTCGTCTCGACCATACCAGCCGTGATTCGTGTAGTGTGTCGTTTCTGCTTCGTCAGTGTGTGCTGGGACGATTGTACGCCCAACGAGCCGCGGCGGTTCGCTTCCACCATCGGAGGGCAAGGTGTCGGGGTGTGAATTGAACAGAACTGTCGAAAGCCCTGAAAAAGCCCAGAGAACTGTCTTGCCGAGGCCCTTGCTCCCGCCTGAACTGGATCCCGGTTTGTTCGTACTGCCGAAGTCTTTGACGAGAGAGGCGTACGGTTCCTTCGTGTCTGTTTCGCTTCCTCGGAGACCGGTCGTATGTTCGTCGTGAATGGTCAGGACGGTGAGACTGTCGCCGTCAAAGTGATTGAGAAACCGTTTGAGCCCGGGGTCACGGGCCTGGTCGTTTTCGATTGCGCGCTTTATGTGCCACCGGAGATCTTCCGGGCTGTCCCCGTGCTCGTCCCAGATGAGTGTCTCTAAGAATTCCTCGAGGTCGCTCCCTCTGAGTGTCGTAAAGTCGAACGTGACCTTGACAGGCTCTTCCCCGGGGATACCCTGGTCGTTCGCGTTTTGCAGGACTTCACGAACGAACGTTTCGAGAGTGCTGTCCAAGGCGCTCTCGGTGGGATTTTTGTGATATTCTGTTATTCCCGATTTCTGCTCTGGAAATTTCCAGATTGGAGTCGCCATTAGTGTGACGCTATTTCGCGGGCAGCTATGAATATATAACGGCGAGGATAAGACCACCTATATTAAACATCTTCCGTATTAACGGCCGAGAAGGTACGAGATCGGCAACCTCGACCTGTTGAACTCGGATATCGTTAGCACGAGAACGGCTCGGTTATCGGAAGAATTGACGGTTGTTTGATAGGAGGCTTGGATCAAAACGAGGTAGGGAATCAAACGAAGAACTTGAATCGAGGATGTTTAGACGCTGAGACATATTTGGAGTGTGTGGAAAATCTGATCGGATGACGAGGTGAGAGTCACTTTTTAGAACGTGCCGAAATGAATGTGGTGCCTATGTGACGAGACTCTCGTGATCTCTATTTGGAGAGCGTCTGGATATGAGGTTGTACTCAAGAACGTCGATTCTCGACCCTGCGACATCCTGAGTTGATCCGTCGACTTACCTACTCCAGATACGGTAGCCTCACAGTAATTCGGTTCCACCTACTTCGGTGACCTCGTAGCCGATCCCACGGGCCCCGACACGCCTCCGAGACACCAAGCCGAGTTCGCACATACGGCCGATGAGGCCAGATCGAATCGTACTCGCCTGTGCAGACGACCAATCGTCAGATAGTTCACCGACGCGTTCACTCAACGGGTCTGGACGGTCGACTCCCTCTACGATAGCATTCGCCACGAGTTCCATCGCCTCGTACTCGGCTGGATGTTCACTGGCGACGTGGTCGAGATAGAACTGCCGTTCATCGTTAGAGAGGGACGAGTCACTCGCGAGATCCTCGTCGAGGATGGGATTCTCTATTCGAGCAAATTCGAAGCCGGCTTCGGTGATGCCGAACTCTTCGGTGTCGGGATCAATATCGACGAACTGTAGATTCGGGGGGGCACCCGTGAGGTTCCTACTCGAGTCGATCTGACCGACGAAGTGAGTCTTGAATCGGTCTAACGAACGCTCGACTTTGTCTCCGGTCGGGAACGCAGCCGAGAACTTCTCTCCACGACCACGACCCTTCTCGTCGTCTATCTCCTCTAGCCGGAGACCGTACTCACGGGCCACTCTCGCCGTTTCGTTGCGGAACTGCTGGTACGAGACTCCGTCTGACTCGGTCTCGGCCAGGACGACTGCGAGCCGACGAACCGACAACTTCATCGGGAAGATACGGTTGTATTGGCCCCAGAGAGGCCCCATATCTATTCTCTCGGCGTCCGACGGGTCGACCGTAGTTACGTCGAAGTCGAACGTCGAGAGATCTTCGAGATTCGACCGGTCTTCGCTCCATTGTGTCGACTGGGTGAACGACGGTTGTTCGGTGGTTTGCTCGCGCTCGGGCGGGCCTCCTGCCTCTATGGCATCACCGAACGACATCAGGGTCTCTTGCTCGCTCGATTCCAACTTCAGCTGTGTGCGGAGCGCTCGCTCGAGGAACTCCTCGGGGCTCTCGTAGTTACCCTCTTGGACCGCCGAACGGATGTCATCGACGAGCTCTGGCGGGATATCGACGACGACGCGCATCCTACGAACACTCCCTGTAGATCTCTTCGACGATCTCTTTCAACTGAGGGTCCGAGAGGTGTTCTTCGCTCGTCACCGACCACTGGTGGCTCACCGACTTGGCGGTGTCCTCGACGATGTCGGCGTCCGGCTCGGCACTAGCGATACTGCACAAGACGCGCCCAGTACGGGGTCGTCGAAGGTCCATGCGGTCGAAAATCCGGTTCGACTTGTACGCTTCCTTGAGGATCTCCTCTGTCACCGAGTAGTCGTCACCGTCCCGACTGAACTCCGCCATGAACCACAACCGCGAGAACGCGTTCGTGTACAGGTCCTGTGTGGAGCCCAAGAACTTCTCGGTCATCGACCTGTGCGTACGGTTAGCCCCATCACGCGGCCACCGGTATCGCACGAAGTCCGGCCGCCATCCGATCGCGAGATAGTGCCAGATCCGTGGATCACCCGCCTCCCGGAGCGGGATATCGATGAACTCTCGAACGGCCGGGGCCACGGCGGCATCGATTGGTTCGTCACCGCGGTCGAAGTCACTCTCTGGCCCGATGACGTAGTCGATTACCTGTCCGAGTGCGCTGAGGTTCGCGGTCAGATCAGTGTCGGTTCGATACTCGGACAGCTTCTCGTCCGAGAATTCGAAGTCGTCATCTCTCATCAGCTCCTCGGTGACGAGGAGCGAGGCGTCGTCGCTGAGTCGGTAAAGTGTGTCTTGGCTCATAGGCTGAGTTCTAGTACGCGTTCGAGGTCTTCGTGTGGTGTTCGACGTCGCTGTACCGTAGTGGCGATCTGGTTGACGGTCTCCGACAGTGTGCCGGTTTCTAACATCTCCTCGACCTCGTCTGGCGACTTCTCTTCGAACAACTCGTCGCACACTTCGGTCAACATCCGTCTCTGCCAGGGGTACTTCATCTCACTGTGGACGACGTAGAGTTCTGCAGCTTCGAGGACGAACTGCGTCATGATCTGCGTACCCAGTAGATCGACCACCAACTGGCGGACCCTCCCACGTGCGTGTTGGCCCTTGTCCTCGAAGAGTGGAGGAACGAAGCCGTGATCCGAGTTGATGTACAGTTTCGGCTTGGCTTCGTCGCTCAGATCCAGGTACCACATATTCCCGTCGTTGGCTGGGAAGGGTGCATCCGTGAACGACGTTGGAATCGTCGGCAGTTCGTTCGATCGACCGCTGGTCGGCGGGTCTACGTCTACTGTGCCAATCGGGCCGTGAGCGAGTTTTCGGCCAGCTCGTTCGGCGAACGGTGGACCGCTGTGACCTGTGGGCTGACTTCTGAGCGGTTTCGTCCGTACCAGCAGGGGAGTCAGTTCGAGACGGCCCCGGAGATCGTCGTACTTCAGTTCAACCGAGTCTGTGTACTCCCCCGGCGAGAGGGGTGCGTTCTCGATCACGCTCTCGAACCGGTGGTGGTTCGTCGGGCAGTATCCCACGACGACCAGTGCACCGTTGTGAGGGGAGATGCGGGGAAGACTCTCTCGAGGGTACTCTTCGAGACGGATATGCTCACAGTGAGTTCACTCGTCTCCCACTCTTCGTCCTCGTCCGTGAGGTCCAATTCTATCGTATCACCGAGTGACAGTGTTGTCCCGCTGCCGAGTGTACACTCAACGTAGTCGAACTCGAGGCTCTCTCCGGCGTATCTGTAGGGACGGGTATCGACTCGTTTGCTCCCACGGTCGCTGCTCATGCCGAACCACCACCCGTCAGGTCGTACTGGAAGTCCAACCGTGTTCGCCCGGCCAGGATTTCGTCACCGACAGAGTCCGAAGACAGTTCGAACCTCGCACTCGTCGTATCCTGGTCGAACTCGAACGTGATCTCACCGTCGTCCACACTCCTCCCCTCCTGTTGCGGTGAGCTACCGTCCGCGACGTCGATCTGGTCTATCGTCTTGTTCGATCCGTCGACTTCGTCGATCGAGACCGTCACGCTCCACGGGCCAGACGGGGCAGTGTCGAGTTCCAGCTCACCCTCGTACTGGTGGGCCCCATCGAACCAGCTGTCGACCCACACGACGTCGAACGGTAACGAGCCACCACCACCACCACCGCCTCCGCCTCCTTCTCTAGTAGAGCCGTGTTCGTCTTCGAAGAACGGGAACTCCGACCCTAAGGTGCCGACGCGTTCGTCGTCGTCTGTCTTCGCTGCGCCCAGAATTTGCTGGAGTGTCCGTTTGACGTCGGTCTTCAGGAACGAGACGATCCGCTGTGACGGATTGTCGTCCTCGTATGCGTTCGCCAACTTCTGCGTGGGTTTCTCCCACGTGTCGTGTGCCTCCGGTTCGGCATCGCGGAAGAAGGACTCGATGGCTCGGTCTGCAGCGTCGGGCAGGTCGTCCGCTTCCAGACCTACCTCGTGTTTGGCCCCTCCTGCGAGTAGAAGAGCGTGGAAGTCCTTTCCGGTCGTCCGGGAGACGGAGCCGTAGTTCCGATACTTCACTACGTGTCGTGCCCCGCGGAACATCGCGACTTTGTTTCGGTGCTTGCTGAGGTCGGTGTCGTCGTCGGCCAGCCTGACGACTAGTACGAGCTCTCCCGTTGTGCCAGGCTCAGATTCCGTCGGTGGCACCTCGAACTCCACCGTCTCTACGGCAACGGTCCCCGGTTCCCCGAAATCGGGGTCCGGGTTCTCCCGGGACTCGTACCCTTTCACGTACGGGGCAGCCCTGTCGACACCCTCGGGTTCGACAGTGCGGGGAGACGTGTCGCTCGGACCTTGCACGGTGACGTCGATTCCGTCGTCGACGATGAGCGGCCAGTAGTACCTCGCCGCGGCCTCGTAGAGCCCGTCGACGATCTCTTCCGGGTCTCTCGTCGCTCGCGTCGGCTCTCTGAACCCGACGATGAGGGCCGTTGTTCCGCGTTCGTCGGGACGGTCGACACGAAGCGTCTCGGCCAGGCCATCGGGAATCTTATTCATCGCGACCGGTCGGTCGTGACCACTGTCGTGGATACCGATCCACCCACCACCCTTGTACTCCTGGCCGCCCAGTTCGTGATCGGGGAGATCCAGCCGTCCGACGAGTTTCGGGTCGTCGCCTTCTGGTTGGCTGTGGAACAGGACCAATTTGAACCCGGAGAAGGCCCACAGTACCGAGGCGCCTACTCCGTGGACGCCACCGCCCTGTTTCTTGGTCGAGTCCCCGAAGTCCTTGACTAGTGATGCGTAGTTCGTCCCACGACTATCCTCGTTCCCTTCGAGCCCGACGGCGTTCACGTCTTCTACGCCGAGGATCCACAGTTTACCCCCGTCAATTTGGTCGATCATCTTCTGGACGCCCAGTTTCTCGTCGTCATCTGCTACTGCCTCGAGGTGGGGTTTGAGAGTGGGCCAGTCGATCGCGTCTTTGAAGTCGTCCAGCTCCCCTCCCTCCTCCAGTATCTCGAGGAAGAAGTTGATCCCTGGCTTCTCTCCGTCTTGTCGTGCGTCGTAGACGTTTTGGATTAATTCGCGGGGGAGTGTCTCGAGCACCGAATCCAACGCGAAGTCGGTCTGAGGCAACCCGACGAACGAGTCCTCGGACTTCAGCTCTTTGAACGCCGCGTGTAGTTGTCCTGTTCCCATGTGTATGTGCGTGTTCTATGTGTATGGGGGGCGAATATATAAGGTTTTCTTCAGTGGCGCACGCTAACCGATTCGGCCATCAGGTCGGACAACGTTGGGATAAACGCCACCTAATCTACTAGCTTCCGGCGCTCATCACCCAACTCGTGCGAAGATGGTATTTACTTCTCGCACGCTCGTTCCTGTGTGTGATGTGTGTATGGATACGACCGCGTGTGCATAGGGTTACAGAACATCGAGGAGAAAGCCAACGACTGAAGTCGTGTGGAGGATGTCAAGGTGTAACCGTCGTACGATCCACGTGGTTCCCTCCTGGTCGACGTACCGTCGTCAGTCGTCAACGATGAGCTCTCCGTCACCCACGTTCTCGTCACGGTTCCGCCCTCGCCCCGGTGTCGAAGAGCGAGTTTTTTGGACGAATTCCCGTACCCTGTTCGAGGGCGCCCTAATCTCCTATGCAGGACCGACGATCGAAGTTCGAGGCGTTTCGACGCCCACCTTCTCGCAGATACTCCTTCCGGCTAACTCGGCGAGTCGAGGTGGGACTGCGTTCCCGATCAGCCGACCGAGATTATTGATCCCCACGTCGTCCCACTCGTCGTAAAAGTCGTAGTCCTGAGGGAACGTCTGTAGGAGGGCACCCTCGAGGATGGAGAGCGCGCGATCCTGATCGGTGTCGTAGTGGCCGAAGCGGCCGCTCCCGTAGTTGTAGAACTGCGTGGTGATCGTCGGAGCTGGTTCGTCTGGTCGCAGTCGACTGTAAGGTGTCTTGTACGACCGACCGCTATCTCGTTTGTGGCAGTCCGCGAGTAGGTGATCGAGACCGTTCTCTTCCCAAACACTCCAGTCTTGGCCGGGTTCTATGTTTCGTATTCGCTCGAGGTTCGTGTCTGATAGATCTCGAGCCCTGTGTAGCTCTAACTCAGGATGAGCCTCGCCTGCATCGATCGGAGGGAGGTGACCGATCGTTTCACGTACCGTTGGATATTCATCCTCGTCTTCGTATATCGGACTCGGTAGTTCGATCGCCCCCTCTTTCGACGCAATGAGTACCCACCGCTTCCGTTTCTGTGGGATCCCGTACTCTGGACAGTAGACGTTCTTGTTCTGATCGGAGTTCAGTGCGTACCCCAATTCCTCGAGACGTTCTTCGAATTCTTCGTAGATCCCGTCGTTGCGTACCTGCAGCACGTTCTCGGTGACGAGGACGTCCGGTTCGACGTACTCCACGATCTTCTGTACCGAGTTGAGAAGGCCCCACTTGTCGTGGTCCTCTCGGCCACCGGCTCTCGAGTGTCCCATCGTAGAGTACGGCTGGCACGGGGCACAAGCAGCCAGTACGGTCAAGTCGGACTGGAAAGGGTACATTCTCGCGACTCGCTCGGGATTGTGTGCAAGTGCCTCGACGTCTGCATCTACGAACTCTGCGTTAGTATTCTCCGTATAAGGATAGCGACCCGCTCGCGCGTTATCGATGCCTGTCGTTACGTCGATTCCGGCGCGTTCGAGACCATGTGTCATACCACCAGCACCACAGAAGAGATCGACTGCGGATATATTCATAGCAGCCACTTTCGCCAGGAGCTACATTAAGGTAGTGACAACGGAGACGAGTGGACGATAGTGGGAAGTATCATATGGCTCGAGGCTACAACTCACGAGATAGATTCAGACGGCTACTTCGAATACACATATATGACAACAGTGAAAAATGTTCCTGACACCGTTTCTGAGTGGTTCTTCTTCAGTGGTGGACCAGGTGCGCCGCGGTACGGTGACGACCCGACGAAACACGCTGTGGACCACGACACGGAGAGTTTCGTCAGGGAAGTGATCCAGAACGCCAACGACCAGCGACTCGACAACGACGAGCCTGTCGAGATCCGATTTCGCTTTCTCACTCTCACCGGAGATGAACGCGAAGGTTTTCTGAAAAGGATCGGTTGGGAGACGGGTCTGCGTGACCGTCTCCAGACCGTCTCGGATAGAGATACAGGGAGAGGTTACGATCGATTTCTGGAACGACTCGCCGATTCCGACGCCGAACTCCGTTTACTGGTGATCGAAGACCGAAATACGACTGGCCTCACGGGACGATGGTCCGAGGACTCGAATTACGCCGCGCTCGTGCGTGACGAGCTCTACAGTAGCAAGCAGGGAGATACTGCTGGTGGGTCGTACGGACTCGGTAAATCTGTCTTGTGGACGTTCTCCGGTGCTTCGACAGTACTGTTCAACTCGTCACCAGTCACCACTCCCGACGAAGTGGTCCCGCCCCGATTCGTAGGCCGAACGAAACTCCCGACCCACGAACTCGGAGACGTGACCTACCAGGGCGCGGGATGGTTCTGCAATCCACTGGAAACTGACGAGGGGATCCGTCCTGCGTCGATCTGGGGAGCGGACGCAGTGAATCTGGCTAATCGACTCTACCTGGAGCGGCCAGAGGGGAGCGGCACCAGTATCATGGTCGTCGGGTACCGGGATCCGACCCGGGACACCAGACCGGAGATCGAAGATCTGGCAGACGAGTTCGTAGAGGCCGCAGTCAAGTACTTCTGGCCGGCAATGCAGAGAGGAGATCTGCGTGTCACGATCGAGACGCCGGAAGACGAGTTCGAGGCGAGTGTCGAGAACGTACCCGCTATCCAACCCTTCGTGGAGTGCTTCGAGCAGAGGAACGAGGGCCAGGGTACCTTGGACCAACCCGGAGACGTCGCCGGTGTAGACGTCCCGATGAACCTTCCAGCTCGAGCAGACGAGACCGAGACTCCGGACGGGAGTGTCAGACTCGCAGCCCGTCTCGCCTCACCTGCCGACGACGGCACCTATCTCAACAAAGTCGCTCTCTTTCGGGGAGCGGGAATGGTCGTCAAATATCACGACCAAAGCCGTGTTGCATTCGGAGATCGAGACTTCCACGCCGTACTCGCGTGTGGTGAGGCACGACACGACGGTTTATCGACGAGAGCAGACCAGGAGATCGACCGTTTCCTCCGCTACGCAGAACCACCCGAACACGACGAGTGGATCTCCACCGAAAACCTACGCGAAAAGTACAGGCGAGGGTTCCGAACAGCACTGGACGACATGTTCGGTACGCTCCGTGATGGGCTTCGACACCTGATCGCTCGGAGCGACGGTAGTGGGGAGTCACTCTCTCGACGAGTGCGCAAACGATTTCCTATCCACGACGTCAGGAACCACCGCCGATCCGTCAGCGAGCCCACTACAGTCTTCGACATCGACAGCACCTCGTCGTTCGAGGACGGCCGGTGGACCTTCGAGGGCCGAATCGAGGTCACCGAAGACGAGTTCGAAGGGTGGAGTGTCGACATCTCGATGAAAGGGGTCGGTGAAGACGGCGGGACCTACGGGCAGGTGCCGATCGAATCGGTCTGGACGTCCGACGACGCCGTCACGAAAGAGTACGAAGATGGAATTGCCAGACTCGTAGCAGAGAACGGGGCTGCAGAGATCGACTTCGAGGGCGAATCTTACCCGGTCGGGGACGGAGACTCTTCGACAGTTACGGTGGGAGAAACGCGGTTAGACATTCGAGCCGAACTAAGAACTCGGAGAGGTGAGTGACCGTGGAGCGATTGTCACAACGTTACCGTACGACTTCACTCCCCCACGCCTATCTCGGCAACGGGTTGAGTTTCGAACTCGACGAATACTCGATTGACGGGAGTGAAAAACGGTCCTTGGAGCTCAAGGCAGGTCAGACGACGATCCCGATTCCACCGGACGAAGACCGAGACGAGTGGGAGACGGTAGAACTGTTCGGTTCAGTGGAGCTGACGGAGTCTACCGTCGAGAGCCTCTTTCCACCGGATGAGAGATCTGCGCCGCCTGCGAGGCTGTTCGTGGTGATCCAGTGCCACGAGACGATTTACCGCGACAAAGTAGTGGTACGAGAACCACCAGTAGAGCCACAGAGCTACGGTTTCGGGATCGAACTCGACCGTGACGAATTCCGGGACAAGGTGGAACTCCGGCCACATCTCGTACGGACAGAGTCGACGGATCACGACGGGAAGTACGCGACAGAAGAGCATCTACGCGTGGCGAGTGGAAAGACGTTCACTGCGTTGGTGGACCCCATTGAAGACGAGGGAGAAGCGTGGATCGACGGTGAAGAGGTCAGTTTCTCTCAGACACCTCACCTCCCCGATGGTGAGAAAATCTACTACCTCGACTTCCGAAACGAAGCACGGCCGAAACTGTGGCTCAACACGGACTACCCTCGTATCACGGACATCCTCCAATCGGAGGGGTCCGTCGGCGCAGAACCTCGTATGCGAGACGTGCTTCTGGACCAGATCGCTAACCCCGTGTGGACCCAACTCATATTACGCGCAGGGTGTGCAGTCGACGACAGCGGAGAGGTAGAACATCAGTGGCAACAGACCGTCCTCGAGTCGTTCGCCCGTGATATTTACGAGACCGACGATACCACGGAAGCAGCACTCGCGCTCCGCCGGGACGTTCGTGATCCGGACTCGCTCCCAGAAGTGATGTCACGTATCGACCGTGAACTGCAAGATTACCTCGAACCAAGGACTCAACTGATCAATCTCATGGAAGAGGGCCTCAAGATCTAAAATGACCGATCGTATACTCCACCGGTTGACCGAGGACGGACGGCGCCTAGTAGGCGAGCCGTTCTTGAGAGGCGAAGAAGAGATCGACGAGGAAGAGCTCTCGGGGTACGTCGAGCCGATGCCGGGAGAACCGACCGCCGACTTAGATACTCTCGACGAGAAGGTCGAGACTGTCGTCGACGAACACTCCCGGTTCGACACTTCGATGGACAAAGCACTCGCAGAGGACATTCACCGGTGTCTAGATTTGAGCTATCGAACCGCGGGTGATCCGGGTCTCTGGCACTGGCTGGCAATCTGCCAGCACCCCGAGTTCGTTTGGCAGCGGTGGGAGTACCGTTCGGAGAAGGCGATGCGGGAGAAGTTCCTAGGCGCGGGGTCGGACCTATATTCGAACGCGTTGCATCGACTGTGGTGGATCGCCGAACTCACCTACGACGAGGAGACAGACGATTACTCGCTGACGGAGAGCGTCTTCTCCAACCAGACGATCGTCAACAAGGTGTTCGACAGGTGGTTCGCTCGGTACGACCCCGCAGTTGTAGCAGTCTGTGAGGTGCTCAAGGACGAGCCATCTTCAGTAATCGACGAGGCGACCAATCAGTTCAATCACTCGCTGACGAGTGTGCAACTCGAGGGACTGACTCAGGCCGACGTCGAGCAGATGATGCGTGAGATCGTCTGGGACGTGCGGTAGGGTTCGAGATAGGCAACCCGATTGGCGCCGCTCGAGGTGGCTACTCGCCCTCGGTGCTCGAACGGTAGTACGAACAGTACTCGTTCGCGAAACAACTTGCACAACGTGGTGAACGCTTCGTACAGACGAGAGCCGAAGTCGAGCAGTGCGAGGTTGTAGGTGCGAGCGACACTCCCGTCTTCGGGCAGCATCTCGGTAGCGAATTCCCGTCGCTCGCTCTCTTTCTCCGGGAACTCTTCTCTGAAGACTCTATCGTAGACCCTCACTACGTTCCGGTCCGCGATCACACGTGGTTGATCCAGAGCGAAACAGAGCGTCGCATTCGCGACGTAGGGGCCAACTCGAGGGAGCTCCAGTAACTCGTCTTCGTCTGCCGGGAGTGTGTCTACTCGATCGGCTATCCTTGTGAGTGCCTCGGCGCGCATCCGCTGAAATCCCAAAGGTTCAATTACCTCCTCTATCTCGTCTTGAGGGGCTTCTTCCAGTCTCTCGATAGTAGGGTACTTCGAGAGAAAATCGGGATAGACACTCCTTACGTTCTCGGCTGGTGTCTGCGTGAGAAAGAACTCGGCAACGAACACCTCGTACAGAGTCCTATCTGGTTCCCGCCACGGAAAATCACGGAGGTTGTCCTCGGCCCACTGTAGGATCCCCTGCCGAAAGCGTTCACGAGTCGGATCAGCCACAACTCAAATTCAGATTGGAACCCTATTGAATTTGTCTCTGCATTGTAGGCTACCGCAATTATCGAGAATCAGCCCTACGCTACGTACAACAACCGCTTGTGTTAGAAGCCACACTATGCACGATATCGAGAGTGCTGGACGCCCGCCGTGTACACAGGACGGATATCAGCTGAGGATGATTTCGAGAAACGTGTTGTTGGCGGCGGTAGCATTAACTCCTGACCGGCAGATTCGTAAGAACGATGAGTGGGAGCGACATTGAAAATCACATGTCTGTTGAGGATCCCGACGTATTTGCTGTCGATCTCTTCTGCGGTGCTGGGGGATTCACCGAGGGTCTCGAACGAGCCGGCATCGACGTTGTCGCAGGTGTCGACGTTGATCCAGACTGTGAGGCCCCGTACGAAGCTAACCACGACGCAGAATTCTATCACAAGGACCTGAAGCAGGTCGCACGCGACGAACCTGGGTGGGTCGGTGAGTTGTTCGACGAGTCTGCGGACGTTCACGTCATCGCCGGTGGACCACCGTGTCAACCCTACTCGACTCTCGTCGATTCGGAGGTTCCCCACGAGAAGGCGGGTCTCGTCACCGCATTCGCCGAAATCGTGAACGAGGTGCAACCGGACATCGTCGCCATGGAGAACGTTTATGGCGTTCGAGACGACGGCGAGTACCACGACCTCGTCGATACGCTCGAGAACGCTGGCTACTACTTCAACGAGATCGACGAACGAGGTGTCTATTGTCCGGAATATGGAATCCCACAACAACGAAAACGGTGGATAACGCTCGCATCGAGAGCGGGCCCTATCGAACTCAATCCGCCAAAGAGAGCTAACGTCGATCCGGAGTCTGACCTTACGGTAGCAGATCGTATAGACCATCTCCCGCCGATCGAAGCCGGTGAACAGCACGAAGACGATCCGTTACACAGAGCTCGCAATTTGGAGGAGAAGAACATCGAACGAATCGAGATCTCGAAGCCCGGTGGCGATTGGACGGACTGGGAGGCCCAGGGACGGGGAGACCCAGTAGCCGATTGCCACCAAAAGGACAGTGGGATCACGTACAAGGCACCGTACAGTCGCATGGAAGGTGACGAGCCAGCACCGACGATCACCACGCAGTTCTACAACTACGGGAGCGGCCGCTTCGGCCACTACGACACCGATCAAGATCGTGCCCTAAGTATTCGTGAGGGCGCGATTCTACAGACGTTCCCAGACGATTACCAGTTCTTGAACGGGAAAGATGCTGACGAGATTGGTCTCAACAAACTCGGTCAGTGGATCGGGAACGCCGTACCGCCGAAACTTGCGGAGGTTGTGGGTGGGAGTATCCTCCGACACGCGAAAGGCGAACGACAGATGACAGTATCGGAATACGTGGATTGATCGTCTCCTGACCGTTTTATCGGAGACGGTGGAGTCGAGAAACTGCTGGATTTGCTAGACCGAAAACACGGGTTGCTCCTCCTCGAGCATCACCTCGCGGACGTCATCGCCCGGGTTGAGATCGGGCGACCAGATCCTTGTATGCGAGCTCGTAGCTACAGCCAGCTTAGTCAGTGACGCCTTGGATGCCGGCCATGCCCCATCGTTGCGGTCGTCGACGGAACCACTTCCACTAGGGTTCGTCTATAACCAGCGGCCAGGCTTACGTCACGACCATCCACGCCAGCCTTCAACCCCACCAAGGGTACATCTGAAACTACAGTCGGTACATGAGCACGAACGCCGCGATAGGGCTTCAACCTCACGTGGGGTTCGTCTGGAACACGAGCATGTGTGAGTTGCGCCGAGTAGAGGTAAACTAGGAAATGTCGCTAGGCGAGAAATCTTCTTCGAACAGCTCTTCAATAGGCGTTTTCCCCTCCATCTTCTCAGCATCGTAGTACTCGATTCGCTCGCGCTCGTGGCGGGGTATGGGCTCGCCGTCGTCATCGAGGAAGTGGAGACTCTGTTTCGAAGAGATCACTGCAAACGGATCGATAGACTTGTCCTCCTCGTAGGGGACAAGATCGGTGAACGTTTTCTCCAGGAACGTCTCGTCAAGTGGTGCGTCGACTTCACGCGTGATCAGTCCACCGAATGCGACGATACTCCGGTGACTCTCGAACTCCTCGTGGTAGCTCGCAACAGTTGCTGCGATTGCCAGCGACATCGCGATCTCTGTCAACTCACCCACAGTGAAGCGCATCGTGTGCGCTGGATTGCTGTCCAGGTGCCTGCGCTCAATCTCAAGTCGCGCAGCGGAATCGTATTCCTCGATCTCGTGAAGAAGCGGGATGATCTCTGCGAACTCGTCGGCACCGAATAACACATCCTCTGGGTCGATGTGTGGAGGGAGGTCGCTTGGATCGGCATTGAACGCAGTGATCTCGACGATGACGTAACCAGAGTCCGTCTCGGTTCCAAAATCCGTTACTGTGAGTTGGGGGCGCGACATAGTATACCGCACGGATATACTGTTCAAAAACTTACTGGAAGTGACCACAAACTGAGGGCGGGCCCAGCCGCTCTTCTGGCCGTACATCACCTTAAGCACCCTTCTCGGTGTGCTGGATACGAGCCCAACGCTCGTCATCGTTGTTGCGGGTGCCACTTCAACCTCACGAGAGTTCGTCTGGAACCAAGAGCTCGGAGACCGTGTCGAGATCCATCACGTGGCTTCAACCCCACGAGGGTGCATCTGGAACGAATCTACCTCCGCCGAACTCGGGCTGGCCCAGGCTTCAACTCCCCGAGGGTGCATCTGGAACTTACTTCAACGCCAAGTGACTCAACGGCTCGACGATTGGTTTGTGGAGACCCGATATTTTGTGCCAGCAATCGAGTAACGTACTTTGAAGTACGATACTTTAGAGTATGATTATGAGAAGTACTATATTCGAGGATACGGTATTGGAGACTATGCCTGGGTTCGTGAACCGAACGGAGGAACTCTCGCGCCTTCACAACCTCTACGAGTCGGATGAGGCGGAGTTGGCAGTGATTTTCGGGCGACGACGACTCGGGAAAACCGAACTCGTCAAGCAGTCTCTCAAAGGATGCGACGAGGCCATCGTCTATCAGGCGAAGCAAAAAACGAGTGCGTTACAGCTCCAGCAGTTCGTTGAGGTCGCTTCGGACGTGGACCCAGGGATTACGCGGATCCGCGAAGAGTGGGAGTCTATCCTCGGGTATCTCGCAGATCAGGACGCGATCGTCGTCCTCGACGAGTTTCCGTATTTGGTTGAACAAGACGAAAGCCTCCCCTCCGTTCTGCAAGCGATGTTCGATCACGAACTCGACGACTCCAGTGCGACGTTCGTCATCGTCGGTTCGTCGATCAGTATGATGGAGGAAGCCGCGCTGCTGGGAAACAGTCCACTTTACGGTCGTTCGTCACTAAAACTAGATGTTAGACAGCTTCCGTTCGATGCGGCGATGGAGTTCTTCTCGGGGAGCTACACCGCTAACGAGCAGGTGTTCACCTGGGGCGTCTTCGGTGGCGTTCCGTACTATCTCGAAGAAGTGGATCCGACGGGGAGCCTCGGAGAGAACATTCAACGGACGATCCTCTCCCGGCACGGGACGCTGCACGACGAACCGGACTACGTTCTCCGAATGGAACTCACGGAGCCGACACGATACTTTTCAATTCTGGAAGCGATCGCAGGCGGAAGTACGAGTCGAAACGAGATCTCTGGAGCGACGGGTATCGATTACAATCAACTATCAAAATATTTGAATCGACTTTCTCGGTTGCGACTGGTCGAGCAACACGTTCCGATTACCGAACGAAAGGAGCGGACCAAGCGAAGCCGCTATCGCATCCGTGACCAGTTCTTCCGATTCTGGTTCCACTTCGTCTACGGGAGCGGTGACAGGTACGAGGATTTCGGAGACGACGCGTACGAGATGCTCATCGAACCGGAACTGGCGAATTTCGTAAGCGACTCGTTCGAAGATCTCTGCGGTTCCGCTCTTCGAACGCTGTATCAAGAGTATACGATCACGGACGTCGGTCAGTGGTGGTATCAGGAGCACGAGGTCGACGTCGTGGGTCTGACGAACGAGGACGCGTTGATCGCTGGAGAGTGCAAATTCCAGCGGTCACCGTTGGATTACGACGCGTTCTCGAAGCTTCGAACTCACGTGGATGAACTTCGATGGGCGCCATCCGGTGGTGGAGAACGGAAGCACGAATACGCGTTGTTCTCTCGAAGCGGCTTTACCCAGACCGTAGAGGACGCTGCCGAGGAACGAGACGATCTGCGGTTGTTCACCGTGGACGAAGTCGTAACAGCGCTGAAATCATAGCTGCATGCCGCTGCATTCGTGCCTCTACGAGGCAATAATCTCTAAATACCTTCGTCGTGATTCCGTTTTCGTGTTTTTGCTCTACTGGCGCAGTGAATTTCGAGGACTCGGGTACTGAGTGCGTGGTTGAGTCACACCATCTTCCGGAGACGGCTGACTTTCTAAGTATGATGGAGGGACCAGGGACTCGTATGTGCGATGGTGGCGGCAACGAAATTGTCGATATCCTACTGGAGTGGTACGCTGACAATGGACGCCACGATCTCCCGTGGCGTGATCCGAATACATGCTCCAACAGACGACCGTGGAACAAGTTCTCGGCGTTTATCCCGCCCGACTAACCAGCTGAGCTCCCCGAGTCAGCTGCTCGGGAGTGGCAACACTGTTTAACAGCGCAAGAACCTGTGCAATTCCTCACGTCTATTCGATAGCTACGCCCATGAAGGTTCGATATCGACCCTTTTCAGGTGAGAAGAACTACGAGCCGACGGAGATGTGACCCAAAACTAGCCCATCCTCCGAAACTCTGTGAATTCGATCGGGATGGAAAGCATATCGCGTCATAGAGTTTATTACCCGAACACACTATCTCCGCCGTTTTGGCGTGGGTTTAGCAGACTCTGCCAGTCAGCCGAACCCACAAATTAATAAGAGATTCAACTAATACGCTAAGCAAGCTGAAAATGTCACTCTTAGAATCGCACTACCGGACCGCGAGAAGGCTTCTAGCCAATTTCTTCTTCAGTACGGTCACGAGCAGTCGACACTCACAGAGAACGCTCCAATGAGCCAATTAGATGCCGATCAGGAGAGGGAGACCGATGTGGTTCGGGCACCTTCATTCGACGACATTCGATGGACGTCGTGTTCGCTCAAGGACTTCACAGACCTGTACTGGGAGGAGATCGCCCCATGCCTCGAGGCAGAGGGGATCGATCCGACGTGCGAGAAGCCGGCCCATAAGTGGTTTCGGGATCACGACGCACGGGCGTTCCTCGCAGCTCTCCGACGCCATCACGACCGTTCCTTCGGGGAGTTCTGGAAAGAGGATCTCGGGCTTGGTAATGATGACGAGGGCTACTCGTGGGCAACCGCAGACGAAGCAACAATCGACGCTCTCGAAGAGTTCCTCGACCGCCGAAAATCCCGATACAGTCTGGCGGAGTCATCCGTCGACGCGCTCCGAACGCGGCTGAACCTCTACGTCCGTGCCTACAGGAAAGCGAACGACACAGACGACCTACTCACACCGATTCAACGGGATCGAGAGACACCAGCCTACGAAGCCGTTGACGCGTGTTATGCAGCGTTCGACTGGTTGAACGAGGGAGCAGAACACGAATACAGCGGCCAGACCCTGCAGCGTGTGCGACGGGTCGTCGACGCCTGGTACCAGCATCTTGTGGGACGTCGGATTGCCTCGATAAATCCGGCGAGCGGTCTCTACGACGAATTCAAATGGGAAGCCGAAGAGTCCTCGACCCCAGCTCTTTCAGCAGACCATATTCGGAAACTGATGCAGGAGGCAACGTCGACGCGAGAGCAGCTGTTACAGTGGCATTAGCGGGCTGGGGACTTCGAGCAAGCGAGGTCGCCGCACTCCATATCTCGCAGTTCCATCGTAACGTCCCTGCAGACGACGTCCCCTTCATCGCGTTCGAGAACCGCAAGAACGGACCTGGTGAAGTGTCTCTACTCTTCGGGTTAGACCTGCTCGACTCCCGAATCGATGAGCTAGCGGACGATGAGACGTGGACAGGGTACCTGTTTCCATCTTCACAGGGGAAAACACCACACGTAACGCGGGATACGATCCGGAACTGGTTCCAGACTCTTGCATCGAAGGCGGGTCTCCCTGACCGAATCGAAGAAGAACGGCCGAGTCCGCAGCTCTGTCGTCGTTTTTGGTACGATACCTATACAACGGTCCTCAAGGGCGTTCTCGAGGGTGTCGACGAAATCGCTTCAGAGCAAGGTAGTAGCGATCCTCGGGTGGTTATGCAAAATTATCTTTCCGATTCGCGGTCTCGTCAAGTGCGCAGAGAGTTCATGCAGGAACAGTTGAAGGCAGCCTTCAGAGGGAGATAATCGCTTCTGATACTCTCGACCAATAAGTCTCTGCTGGGATATTGAATTAGTGAGCCGTGAATTGATGAATCAGTGATTCAGTGATTCAGTGATTCCTCGAACCCACGAATAGTGGAAGGTGAGTGAATGGATCGAGGACCCTCGGGAGGAGTAAATGCTATAGCAAACCCCTACTGGCCATTAGTCCATGAAGTTGTGACTCAGGGAATCAATGATTCTATGATATCTTGAATAACAGAATCATAGACTATTTGATTCCAGGATAGCTGCAGCACTATAGCAGTATCACTGAATCAATGATTCAATGAACCGATGAAGCAGTGATTAAGGGACTACATGATATCTTGAACAGCTGAATCACAGAATCACTGATTCCAAGAATCGAATAACCATTCACTGGATTCACCGAGTCCATGAATCACTGAATCAGTGACTCAACAATTCCCAGAGATCGTGAATAACTGATTCACAGAGCATCTGACTTTGAAAATCCAATAGCTTACGCCAAACTTATTGATTCCATGAATCAGTGAGATTGTGGATCGAGAAAGGCGTGGAGCCATAGATCGAGAGCTCAGCAATCTCCAGGGATACAGATCGGGGAGTAAATGAGTACGTGATGTAATGAGTTCAGGAAGCCATGGATCACTGAATCAATGAATCAGTGAGGTACGTCCAGTTCCCGAATTTACGGCATACAGCACCTGTATCCACGACATACAACAGAAGAGGCAGAGCTGAAACGTAGCGAAATGTCTGACGTGGATTTATGAGTCATTGATTCAATGATCCAATCATGTCCGAATTACCTCGCGGATGGGGTGTTACGCCATCGACTGGCATCCCGACGATTGCCTTCGGGAATCAGAAAGGTGGAACCGGAAAAACAACGGCGACGATTAACAGCGCAGCGGCGCTGGGCACTCGTGGCCACGATGTCCTTGCAATCGATATGGACCCACAGGCCGACATGACGAAGGGACTTGGGTTGGGGCCGGGCGACGAGAACGACCCCTCGAGTCCGAAGAATGACCTTCCAAACACGCTTGTTACCGATGATTCGAACCTCCTGGACGTTCTCGTCGACAATCCGCGTACGCACGATACGAGCCTTTCAGAGATCGTGATTGAAGCCGACGAGTACGACCACCTGAACTTCGACCTCGTTCCGAGCCACAAGGACATGGGTCTTGCTCGAGATTGGATGGACGATGCGAACGCCCGTCTCTCATTGAAACTCGCCCTCGAGGGACTGGTTGAGGACGGATTCGATTACGATTACATCCTCATCGACTGTCCGCCTGACCTCTCGGTCTTGACGGACGCAGCGTTCATCGCAGCGCAAAACGTCTTCCTGGCTGCACAGACCCAGGCTACGTCACGTGATGCCCTAGACGACCTGTGGGATCAACTGGAATCGATAGAGGACAACCAGCAAATAGAGATCGCAATCGTCGGACTTCTGGCGAATATGTACCGGGACGACGGTCAGTCACAGAAATTCCTGGATGAATTCGACGAGTCCTTCGCATCGATGGCCCCGGTTTTCAAACTCCCGATGCGAGTGGCAATCCAGCGCGCCTGGGACAATGGGCAAGATATTTTCGAATGGGAGGACGCGAACGACCAACAGGTAGAGCGCGACCTCTTCGTAGAGGTTGCAGAGACCATGGAACGGGCATTTGACAAACCGCAGGTGGAGGTGTAAATATGCCTCGAGGAATGGATGAGCGATTCGAGGATCCATCAGATGAAGAAGATGATGGTGTTACTGAGGAAGAGACCACGAGGACGTCGGAATCAGAAGGACAAGAGCGCGAAGTAATTGCGGCATCCGAACAAGAATCGAAGCAGGAGGAGACCGCTTCCACGGCAAAGACAGACTCCTCAGCAAGTGAGATAGAAGAAACAGACGACGAACCGCTGAACATCCGCAAGGATTGGGATTCAGCCACGATCTATGTTGAACCTGAGCAAAGCGAGGACATCGAGATCACGTTCACCCGCCTGAAAAAGCAGCTCAAGCGAGAGGACATCACTCTGGAGAAGAACAAACACTTCTACCGCGGCGTCTTCGAAGTGGCATTCGGCGAGCATCGAGACGAAACGAAGGAAAAAATACGCGAACTCGCGAAGCAAGACGTCGATCAGTGAATCAATGATTCGTTGAATTTTGAGTGCCATATTGATGCAGCGTCGGCTAAAAATCCCCAACATACCCTTTCCTATCCCTTTGGAGGAGATAAACCGTAATTCACTATACTATCGAGCCGTTCGCTGAACGAAACCGACTTCTGAGATGATACGGCTTAAAGAGAACTCGAAGAAAGTCTGTGTAGCCGTAGGCTGCAATTGATTATAAGTCCACTGCCAAAACTGAGGAAGCCAAGTCGAAGATGTTCATCGCGGCTACTTGGCGTTGACAATCTCAATGCGGCCAGGTTCACGGTGTCCTTGACCTTTCGCCCCGCTGGAGCACGTGGCCGACTCGTCCATCCTGACGAGGATGTCACTGATGAACTCATCTCTTTGAACGAACTGATGAAGTCACTAACACGAAAATAACCCACTGGTATCGAACATTACTGGAATTGCTCGATCAGTGCGGGGACCACGTCGAAGAGGTCGTCGTGAATCGCGTAATCGGCGATGTCCATGATCGGCGCGTTCGGGTCCGTGTTGATCGCCACGATGGTATCGGAGCCCTTCATCCCGGCGACGTGCTGCACCGCCCCGGAGATGCCGATGGCGATGTAGACGTCGGGCGTGACGACCTTCCCGGACTGGCCGACCTGGCGGTTGGCGGGCAGCCAGCCCGCGTCGACGATCGGTCGCGACGACGAGAGCGTCGCGTCGAGCGCCTCCACCAGCTCGCGGATCAGGTCCAGGTTCTCCTCCTCCTCGATCCCGCGGCCGATCGAGACCAGCAGGTCTGCCTCGCTGATGTCGACGTCGCCGCCGGCGACCTCCTCGAATCCCGTCACCGTCGAGCCGATGGCGTCCTCGTCGATGTCGGCGTCGAAGGCCTCGACGGTGGCGTCACCCGCCGCCTCGGTGGGTTCCCACTCGGCGCCGCGGATGGTGACCGCGACCTGGTCTGCGTCGACCTCGGTGGTCGTCTCGACCTTCCCGCCGTACATCTCGCGCGTGCCGACGAGCGTGTCGCCCTCGGTCGCGAGACCGACGGCGTCGGTGACGAGCGGAACGTCGAGTCGCGTGGCGACCGCGGGCGCGTAGTCCAGCCCGTTGACGCTGTTGGGCATCACCAGGTAGCCGGACTCGAGTTCGCCCGCCAGCTGGGTGACCGCCTGGGTGTAGACGTCGTGGTTGAACTCCTCGCCGTAGGCGACAGTGTGGACGGTGTCGACGCCCTCGAGGTTCAGCGCGTCGGCGAAGGTCTCGACGTCGCCGCCGACGACGGCCACGTGGAGGTCGCCGCCGGTTTCGCCGGCGAGTTCGGTGCCCGCGGTGACGACCTCGCGACTGACGTCGCGGAGGTCGCCCTGGCGGTGCTCGGCGACGGCCAGAATATCGCTCATTGGGCCACCCCCTTCTCCCGCAGGAGATCAGCGAGTTGCGCGGCCGTCTCGTCGGCGCCGCCCTCGAAGACGGTGGTGTCGCTCTCGCTCTCGGGTTCGTACATCGCGGTCAGTCGGAGGTCGCCCGCGACGGCGTCGGCCTCGACGCCCAGGTCGGCGAGCGTCTGGTGGTCGAGTTCCTTGCGCTGGGCCATCCGGATGCCCCGGAGACTGGCGTAGCGGGGCTCGTTGATCCCCGTCTGGATCGTCAGCACCGCGGGGACGTCGATCTCGGTCAGCTCCTCGATGCCGCCCTCGAGCTCGCGGTGGACCGACGCGGTCTCGTCTCCGGCCTCCAGATCGAGCTGGTTGACGACGGCGCCCCACTGGTAACCGACGGCTTCGGCGAGGGCGACGCCCGTCGCACCGAAGCTGTCGTCGCCCGACTGGACGCCCGTCAGGACGAGGTCGGGGTCCTCGGCTTCGACGACCGCCTCGAGGATGGCGATCTTCGCGCCGACGTCGAGGAGGTCGACGTCCTCGAGGGCGTCGTCCCAGACGCGGATGGCGCGGTCGGCACCCTTCGCGAGCGCCTGGCGGATGGTCTGTTCGGTCTCCTCGTCGCCGATGGTGACGGTGACGACCTCGTCGACGACGCCGTCTTCCTCGAGCTGGACGGCCTCCTCGATGGCGTAGTCGTCCCACTCGTTGAGATCGGCGCCGAGATACCGCTCGTCGATGGTCGTCCCGTCGATTTCGAACTCGTCTTCGACGGTGGCAACCTCCTTGACCGGTACGAGTACCTTCATCATCGTTGGTTGTGCTCCCCGGGCGTAAGTGTTTGCGAAACCGGGAGTATTCACCAGGCGCTACAACGTTTTGATAACTTCTGCTGTTTCGTCAGCCATAGAGGCTGTTTTTCTTGTGTCAAATTTTCTATTTGGTTAATATTCACCGGTATAAACGTCTCCATCAGATTCTAATCTTCTATTTCGTATTATTTCATATCAAATATGACTTCGACTCGAAAACTGCAATTTCTACGTACTGT
Source organism: Natronosalvus sp. KLKA75 (assembly GCF_059736265.1). Lineage (NCBI taxonomy): Archaea > Methanobacteriati > Methanobacteriota > Halobacteria > Halobacteriales > Natrialbaceae > Natronosalvus > Natronosalvus sp. KLKA75. The sequence goes on along the minus strand of NZ_JCAQIC010000002.1, from coordinate 21,705 downwards.
TATTATATCAGTTAAATTGGGCCTCTTTCCTGTCGCGAGCGACGGCTGCAGAGCGGTATGAGAGACGACCGAGCGATCAGGATCTGGTCGTGACGCTACCACCGCCCTCGGGTAACGGGATCGATGGACCGAGGCGGACCGCCATCAGTACTGGCCCTCGAACCTGACGACCACGACCGTCCGAACCGGTCGTTGACGCAGCGAATCGGTCTATCGGCGATCAGTTGATCAGTCGATATGCTCCTCGAGTCGAGGGATGACTTCGTCGCGCAATCGATCCATCTGCGCGTGATCGTAGTTGAATGGGGTGAAAATGAACCGATCAACCCGGGGAAGTTCGGAGACATTCTTTGCGATCCTGTCGGCGACTTCCTCGGCGGATCCGATCGGATACGTCCGCTTTGCCTCCTGGTACGTTCCGTCGAACCAGCCGGAAACGGCCTCGTAGCACTCCTCACGTTCCGCGTCCTCGTCTTCCATCACGTACGGCCATACCGAGTAGATAATCTCGATCTCCTCGGGATCGCGATTGCTGTCGCGAGCGCCGTCCACAATCCGTTCCCAGGCTCGTCCCAATTTCTCGGCGTCGATCATCTCCTTTGCCTCGGTCGAGTACACGAGCGGTGCCCAGCCGTCGCCGAGACGGCCGATACGGCGGAGAACTCGATCGATTACCGGAGTGAACTCGTCGACCTCGGGACCGAACGAGCCGAACCAGATAGGCGGATGCGGATCCTGTACCGGTTTCGGGTCGATCGACACATCCTCGAACGACCAAATGTCGCCGTCATGATCGACGTGATCTTCCGTCCAGAGGCGTTTTAACACCTCAACCCCTTCCTCAAGCCGCTTCCCGCGTTCTCGACGAGGGACCCCAAGCGCTTCGAACTCGTGAGCGTTCCAGCCAGCACCGACGGCGAACACCAACCGACCGTTGGAGGCGATGTCCATCGCCGCGAACTGCTTCGCCACCTGGATCGGATTGCGATACGGCAGGATGTACACCAGCGGTCCCAGCTGGACGGAGTCGGTGTGCGCCGCGTACGTGGTCAGTGCTGTCGTCACCTCGTAGGCAGTCGTCTCGTAGATCGGCGGCACCTTCGAGAGCATCCGATCGACAGCGTGGACGGAGTCGAATCCCCGTTCTTCCGCGCGGACGACCCACTCGACGATCTCGTCAAACGATTCCTCGGCCGAGATCCAGTTGTGCGGACGAATGCCGTGTTTCGTACTGTCGTTACTCATGAACACACCGTCGTACTGCTAGTATTTATTACCACCTCCAACCTGATCCGATCGATCCACGGAGCAGTGTGCGCAATCGACGAGCTGGACGTGACTGAGGCGAAGAATTATTGAATCGACTGTCACAGTATGGGGCATGCCACACATAGGCGTAGACATCGGTGGGACGTTCACCGACACCGTACTCGTCGACGGGGACGCCGTTCACACGGTCAAAACGCCGACGACCGAGGACCTCGTCTGCGGGGTCGTCGCCGGCGTTGACGCGACGACGACCCGAGCCGGAATCGAACCCGAAACGATCGAGAGTTTCAATCATGGGAGCACCGTGGCGGTCAACACGCTCATCGAGGGAACCGGCGCGAAGACGGCTATCGTTACGTCCGACGGGTTTCGGGATGTCTTCGAGATCGGCGAAGCGTACCGGGACGCGTCGCTGCTGTACGACCCGCGCGGCGAGCACCACCCGCCGCTCGTCCGCAGGCGATTCCGGTTCGAAGTGACCGAGCGGACGGCTGCCGACGGCTCTATCGTGACGCCGCTCAACGAGGACGCGGTCGCGGACGTGGCAGCCGCGCTTCGCGAGCGCGACGTCGAGAGCGCGGCCGTCTGCTTCCTCCACGCGTACGCCAACCCGAAACACGAGCGACGCGCTCGCGAGATTCTGGCCGACCACGCGCCCGAGATAGACGTCAGTCTCTCCACGGACGTCTCCCCCGAGATACGGGAGTACACGAGGACCGCCACCACTGCCGCGGACGCCTACGTCAAGCCGGCCGTGAGTACGTACCTCTCGCGGCTCGTCGACGCGCTTGGGACGGCGGGCGTCGAGGGAACTATCAATATCATGAAGTCAGATGGCGGTCTCGCGCAGCCGACCGTTGCCTCGCGGCGACCGATCACGCAGGTCATCTCCGGTCCCGTCGCGGGCGTGAAAGCGTCCCAGTCCGTGGCCGCGACCGCCGATTTGGGCGACGTGATAACGTTCGACATGGGTGGCACGTCGGCCGACGTCGCCCTCATCAAGGACGGCGCTCCGGTCGAGGAATCACGCCGCATGGTGCGCGGTCTCAAGATCAACGGTCCGTTTGTGAACATCAACACCGTCGGCGCGGGCGGGGGATCGATCGCCTGGCTCAACGACGTCAACGCACTCAAGGTCGGACCACGGTCCGCGGGTGCGCGCCCGGGGCCGGCCTGCTACCGGCGGGGCGGCACCGAACCGACCGTCACCGACGCAAACCTCGTACTCGGCGTCCTCAACCCATCGAACTTCGCGGGCGGCGAGGTCGCCCTTGACGTGGACGCCGCGCGGGAGAGTCTGTCAACGGTCGCGGAGCAGCTGAGCATGAGCGTCAATGAGACGGCGGTCGCAGTTCGCGAGGTCATCGACAGCAAACTCGCGAGCGCGATCCGCGTCGTCACCGTCCAGGAGGGGAACGATCCGCGCGAATTCGCGCTCATGGCCTTCGGCGGTGCAGGCCCGGCCCACGCCTGCGACATCGCGACCGAGCTCGGTATCGACAGGGTAGTGTTCCCGTCGAACTCCGGACTGTTCTCCGCTACGGGGCTGCTCGAGTCGGACATTCGCCACGAGTACGTCCGATCGCTGGTGACAACGATCGAAGACGCCGATCCGGACGCCATCACGGACGCCGTGGAGCGCCTCCTCGAACGCGCGCGAGACGAACTTGACACCGAGGGCGTGCCCCCGGCGGGCCGATCGTTCGAACTGTCGTTCGACGTGATGTACGAGGGGCAGGCTCACTACCTGACGATCCCAGTGTCCTCAACGTCGGTCGACCGATCGGTGCTCGCCGAACTCGAGACGTCGTTTGAGCGCGCTCACGACGACCGCTACGGCTTCCGGGACGACGCCAATCCGATCGAACTCGTCAATCTCCGGCTAACCGCGGCCGGCGCAGTGGGGGCCTGTGCAGGCGCCAACCGCGATGCCGGGACCGGCGGCGACGCTAACGGGGGAGACGCGGCCGACGCACGACTGGGCGAGCGCGAGGTTCGCGTGGACGTCGACGAGACGGTCGACGCCCCCTTCTACGAGTGGGAGTCGCTCGGCACTGGCGCCTCGGTGTCCGGACCGGCGATCGTCGAAGCGCGGAACACGACTGCGTGGATCGCCCCGTCGTTCGATGCGACGGTCGACGACGATGGCCACCTCGTCGCCCGGAGGGCTGAGCGATGACCGACGTCGATCCGGTCACCGTCGAGGTCGTCCGGAATCAGCTGCTGGACGTTGCAAGGGAGATGCAGGCGACGGTGATGAACGCGGCATACTCTCCGCTCTGGCAGGAAGCCGGCGACCTCTCGTGTGCGCTGCTGGGTCCAAACCTGGAGATCGTCGGACAGGGCGAACGCGTCATCCCGTTGCACGTCGCCACGATGGTCGACTCGACGACCGCCGCAATCGAGCGCACCGGCGGTCTCGACTCCTCCAAGAGGGGGACGTCCTCGTTCAGAACGACCCGTACTCCGGCAACAACCACCTCCCCGACTTCCTGCTGGCCGCTCCGGTGTTCGTCGACGATCTACTCATCGGCTTCTCGGCGGTTCGGGGACACTGGGTCGACGTCGGCGGCACCGCGCCGACGAGCTACGCGATCGACGCCGGCCACATAATCAAGGAAGGACTCAGAGTGCCCCCCGGAAAGCTGTACGCTGCCGGGGAGCGCAACGACGCGCTCTACGAGACGATACTCGCCAACGTCCGCGGACGTGACGAACGCGCGGGTGACATGAACGCCCAGTTGGCCGGCGTCCGTCGAGGCCGAAAGCGCCTTACCGAGATCGCCGAGACCCACGGCGTCGAGGCGACAATCGCCGCGATGGACCAGATTCTCGCGAACGAGGAGTCGCGGATGCGAAGCCGAATCGCCGACCTGCCGGACGGCAAGTACGCCGCGGAGGACTACATGGACGGCGACGGCGTCACCGACCGGCAACTTCCGATTCGCGCGACCCTGACTGTCGAAAGTGACGAACTGACGGTCGACTTCGCCGGCACGGCGGACCGGGTCGAGGGGGGGATTAACACCTCGATGTCGTGTACAAAGACGGCCACCTACTACGCGTTTAAGGTGACGCTCGATCCAGGAGCGCCCGGCACGACCGGGGCCTTTCGACCGATCGACGTCGTCGCCCCGTCCGGGTGTCTCGTCGACGCGAAGTATCCTGCGCCGGTTGTCGCCGGCAACCACGAAACGACGTACCGGATCTACGATGTCGTCGTCCGAGCGATTGCCGAGATTGATCCCGAACTCGCGTTCGGTGCCGGCGAGGGGAGCACCAACGTCCTCAATTACCAGGCCGTTGATGACGAGTCGCTCAACTACACCGTCATGGCTGGGGGGATGGGCGCGCTGCCCGATCGTGACGGGATTGACGCGATCCGCAACGGCGTCGGCAACACCGGTCTCCAGCCGATCGAACGGATCGAGCAGGACTACGAGTACGTGACCGTCGAGTCGCTCACCATCGCCGAGGACACGGGCGGCCCCGGACGGTACCGAGGCGGCTGTGCCGCACGTCGGGTCCTGCGCTTCGATCGAGAGACCGAGATCATTCTGGCCGCCGAGCGGGACACCACGCAACCGTACGGTCTCGACGGTGGGCGACCCGGTGCCGCCGCTGAGTACCGCCACGTCGACGTCGATGGCGTGGAACGGTTGATTCCGTCGAAGACGACGCTGACCGTCCGGCCGGGGGAAAAGATCGTCATTCAACCCGCCGGCGGAGGCGGGTTCGGTGATCCAACCGAGCGCGACGCGGACGCGGTCCTCGCGGACGTTCTCGACGGCTACGTCGACGCGGACACCGCACGCGAGGCGTACGGCGTCGTCGTTGATCCCGACGCGAAAACCGTCGAAGCAATTGCGGCTGAACACGAAGACGCGGAGACCCCCGACGGTCGACGTGAAACTGCCGGATCGTCCGGTGACGAGTAAGCGACGGGTTCGGTCAACATTCTTTACCGGTGCGTACGAATCGCGACCATGGGAGACGCCGACGCGCTCAGACGCCTCCATCTCGCTCAGGAACCGCAAGTTGAAGACATACCGGGGCCGAACTCGAGGCGTCTCATCGAGCGCCAGCAACGGGTGGAGAGCGGTGCCGTGCTCTATCCGAACCGGGTGCCGATCGCCCTCGACGAGGCGAAGGGGGCGACGATTCGGGACGCTGACGGCAACGTCTTCCTGACTTCTTCGCGGGTGTCGGGGTGGCGAACGTGGGCCACTCGAACCCGCGGGTCGTTGAGGCGGCGGCCGAACAGACCGAACGACTCGTGCACACGCTCGACTTTCCGACGGAGACGCGTCTGGCGTTCGTCGAGAAGCTGACGGCGATCGCGCCGGGGAATCTCCGCGACGACGGGACGGTGATGTTCGGTGGCCCGACCGGCAGCAACGCAGTTGAGGCGACGATCAAACTCGCGAAACACGCGACCGGGAATCGCGGGCTGTTGACGTTCACCGGGGACTTCCACGGTTCGACGTCGGGTGGGCTGAGCCTGTCGGCCAAGCGCAGCGCCAAGCGGGAGTACGCGCCGTTGCTGCCGGACGTCACGCACCTACCGCACCCGCGGACGCTGGCGATGGACGGGTCGATTGAGGACGCGGTCGACGCGTCGCTGGCCGCCGTCCGCGAGGCGATCGAGGACCCGTACGGCGGGATGGCCGATCCGGCGGGCATCTGGGTTGAACCGATACAGGGCGAGGGCGGCGTTCAGCCCGCCCCGAGGGATTCCTCGACGGACTAGCCGAGATCGCCGCGGAGAACGACGTCCCGCTCGTCGTCGACGAGGTGCAGACCGGATTCGGTCGCACCGGAAAGTGGTTCGCCAGCGACTGGTACGACGTCTCTCCCGACGCGATGCCGGTGGCCAAGGCCGCCGGCGGGAGTCTGCCGCTCTCCGCGACCGTGTACGACGAGCGCATCGACACGGTGGAGCCGGGCGCCCACACCGGAACGTTCCGCGGCTACCTCCCTGCGATGGCCGCCGGACTCGCTGCGATCGAATTCGTCGAGGAGCACGACCTGCTCAGCCATGTCGTCCGGACCGGCGACCTAATCCGCAGTCGGCTGGCGGAGTGCGCGAGTGAGCACGACGCCGTCGTCGACGTCCGGGGGAAGGGGCTGTTCATCGGCGTCGAGTTCGCGGGCACGGGCGATCGAACCGCGGGAGAGGTCGTCCGCACGGTACAGACCGCCGCGCTGGAGCGCGGCGTTGTCATTTGGACCGCCGGTCGGCGTGGTGACGTCGTTCGCCTGTTGCCGCCGCTGGTCATCACCGAACAGCAGGCGGAGGTCGGCGTCGAGCTCATCGTTGAGGCGATCGACGACGTGCTCGGCTGACCGGACTGGCTTACGGGACGCTCCCATTACTGCGGCGGGAGCCGACTCACTCGACGTGTACGATTTCTCCTCCGGCCACCCGAACGACCTCCGCGACGAAGTTGTCAAGGTCGTCGACGGTTCGCAGACCTACCTCCGAATCGAACGCCTCCGATACCGTCGTCTCGTCGTCGAACTCCAGTATCGCGACGCCGTCGTATCGGCTGTCTCCGGGGTCGTCCGGTACAATCGTCGCGTACCGTTGCAGGCCCGGTAATTGGCTGTCGAGCGGTACGTGTTCGTCCATCCAGTGTTCAACGAACTCCTCCTGAGTCAGATCGTCTTTTTTGACGAGTGAAACTGACGAGCGTTACCATGGCTCAAAGAAGTTCGATCTCTATAACTATAATTGTTCGTCGAAACGTTACTCGTCGAGGTCCTCGTGGGCCTCGATGCGTCGGCGCCATTCCTCGGGCAGCGGACGCGACGACCCGGTTTCTGGGTCGACCGCGACCTGTACCGTCTCGGCGGTTGCGGTGACGCCGTCTTCGTCCCTGATTTCGTATGCCATCGTCATACTCGACTCGCCGAGGTCATCGACGCGCATGGCGACGGTCACGTCTCCGCCGCCTTCGATTGGACGCCGATAGTCCATTGTCAGTGTTGCGAGGACCGTCGAAACCTCCTCGAGTCGTACGTCGAGGATGTCGGCGAAGTATTCCATCCGTGCGTGCTCGGTGTACGTGGCGAATACTGCGTTGTTGACCATCCCCATCGGGTCCATGTCGCGATACCGGACCGGGTGGCTGATTTCGTACGAATAATTACCCATACAGGCCGACTCGGACGGGATCGAAATAATCCTACCGCCTGTCCTAATGCTATCGACCGTCCGATTATCGTACGCTCGTCGAATCAGATCACGCCGTTCTCGGCGAGGGACTCGATTGTTTCCGGCGAGTAGCCGAGGTCCCGGAGGTACCGCTCCGTCGACGCGCCGATCGCCTCCGGCGCCGATGGGTCGTCGAGGTCGCCCGAGAACTGGACGGGGTACGCGACAGACGGTAACTCCTCTCCAGCACGGTCGCCTGGGAGCCACTGCAGCAGTTCACGGTGTTCAACGTGCGGGTCGTTCCACAGTTCGAGGGTGTCGTACACTGGCCCGACGGGGACGCCGTGGTCGCGGAGTCGTTCCACCCACTCCGTCGTGGACCGGCGTTCGAAGATCGGTTCGAGATGTTCGTACAGCGCATCCTGGCTGGCGCTCCGATCCGCGTTCGTCGCGAAGCGCGGATCATCGATCAATTCCTCGTGATCGATCGCCCGACAGAACCGCGGCCAGAGGCTTTCGGCGGCGACGCAGACGACCACGTGGGAGTCGGCCGTCTCGAACCGGCGATACGGCGCGAACTCCTCGTGGGCGGTTCCGGTGCGCGGATACGGTTCGTCCAAGACGACGCTCCTCGCCGCCCGCGGACCGAGCCAAGAGATCATCGCGTCGAGCATCGAGACCTCGATTCGTTCGCCGCCGACGTCGCCGACGTCGCGGGCGTACAGCGCCGCGAGGATCGACTGGACGGCGAACATCGCCGGAGCCACGTCGCCCATCGGAACGTTGCTCCGGACCGGCGGCCCATTCGGCTCCCCGGTGACGCTCATCGCACCGCCCATCGCCTGGACGACCATGTCGAACGCGGGCGTGTCGGCGTACGGTGAATCCTCGCCGAAGCCAGTGATCGTACAGTAGACGACGTCGTCGTTGACGTCGTGAACCGAGTCGTAGTCGATCCCGAAGTGCTCGGTGACGCCGGGTTTGAAGTTCTCCAGGACGATGTCGACTTCAGCGGCCAGTTCGAGGAAGATATTGCTTCCCTCGTCAGTCGCGAGATCGAGCGTGAGACACTGCTTGTTCCGGTTGAGCGAGGCGAAGTACGCGCTCTCGCCGTCGACAAACGGACCGAACTCCCTAGTCAACTCGCCACGGCCGGGCTGTTCGACCTTGACCACTTCCGCGCCGAGGTCGCCGAGGTACATCGACGCGAGCGGACCGGCGATCATCCGGGTCGCGTCCAGCACGCGGACACCCTCGAGGAACGTCATGCACCGACGTATCGATTCCAGCCACATAGCGTTTTGTGCCGCGTACCGGATCGGATTCGACGCGCTGCTGGTTTAGCGTCGAATCCGCGATTCGCGATATCTACCGATCGGCAGACGCGTCGGGATCGTCACCGGCGCTAAGGTTTTAAATACTACTGCTCTAATTGATCTGCCATGCGCCCGCTCAAGGACCTCGTCGTCCTCGATTCTACGCAGGCCCTATTTGGGCCACTGGCGACGCAAATCCTCGGTGACCTAGGAGCTGAAGTGATCAAAATCGAGCGACCGTCGACCGGCGATCTGACCAGGAACTTCGCGACGCGGTATGGAGACTACTCTGCGTACTTCACGAGCCTTAACCGAAACAAGAAGAGCATCACGCTCAATATGACGACGGAGCGCGGACAGTCGGTGCTCCACGAACTCGCCGCCGATGCGGACGTGTTCGTCCACAACTTCAGTCCCGGAAAGGCGGAGACGTTCGACGCGAAATACGAGACTCTCGCGGCGGAAAACGAGGAACTGATCTACTGTTCGCTCTCGGGCTACGGCGAAGACAGTCCGTACGCTGATCGGAAGCTGTTCGACATCATCGCACAAGGGGAGTCTGGGCTGATGAGTGTCACCGGAACCGAAGACGGCGAACCGGTTCGCATCGGGGTCTCGATCGCCGACATCTCCGGGGCAATGACCGCCACCTACGCCATCCTGACGGCACTGTACCACCGGGAACGGACCGGTGAAGGGCAGTATATCGACATCGCCCTCTTCGACACCGCCTTCTCCTATATGCTCTACCACGTGACGAACTACTTCGCGACGGGGGAGACGCCAGGGATGCTGGGAACGAAGCACCCGAACCTCGCCCCGTATCAGGCCGTCGAGACGGCCGACGACTACCTCGTAGTCGGCGTCGTCAGCGAGAGCCTCTGGCCGAAGTTCTGCCGGGCGGTCGATCGCGAGGAGTGGATCGATCACTCACAGTTCGGCACGTTCGGCGGCCGGACCGAGAACCGGGAGGCGTTCGATCGAGAACTCGAGGCGCTGTTCGCCGAGCGACCGGCCGAGGAGTGGATCGATCGACTCCAGGACGCCGGTGTCCCGTGTACGCCCGTCAACGACGTCGAGGACGTGGTGAACGATCCCCACGTCGACGCGCGCAACATGATCGAGGAGATAGAACACCCCGACGGCGATCGGCTCAAGCTGCCGGGTATCCCAGTAAAGTTCTCGGATCTGGAGGTCGACGTTCGCCTCCCGCCGCCGAAACTCGGCGAACACACGACGGAGGTGCTTGGCGATCGACTCGGATACGACGAGGAGGATCTCGACGAGCTGGCCAAGCGAGATATCATATAGTCGACGCCGGTCGAAACGGGGGGGGTCACAGGTAGTCGGCCGACTCCGTCCAGGATGTCGGATAGTTGTGCTCGAGACCGGGCGTGAAGTACGTCGGGACGTCGCGGTCGATCACAGCGTCAACCAGGAACGGCACGTCGGAGTCGAGACCCTCGCGGACGGCGCTGGCGACTTCCTCCGAGCGTTCAACCCGGCGCCCCGCTGCGCCGCAGGACTCGGCGAAGGCGACCCAGTCCGGGTTGTAGAGATCGTCCTCGTTCCCGAACGATCCCCATTCGTGGGCCTCGCCCCAGATGTTGCGCTGGCCCTTCCGCTCGATGTTGGGGCCGTAGTTGTTCAAAAGTACCCACGTTACCGGGATGTCGTGTTCGACAGCGAGGGGGATCACACTCATATTCTGTGTAAGCGCGCCGTCGCCGACGAGACAGACTGCCTCACGGTCTGGCGCGGCGAGCTTTCCGCCGAGCACCGCTCCTGCACCCCACCCCATTTGGAGCATTCCACCGTTGAAGAAGTACGTGTCTTCTTCGTAGACGCGGGCGAACGGCTCAGCGTACTGGATCACGTCGCCGACGTCAACGAACAAAAGGTCGTCGTCCGCCATCGTCTCCTTCGTGTCGTGTACCAGCCGGTGGGGGTGGACTGGCGATCCCTCGTGACTCGTCGTCTCGGCGACCCAGCCGTCCCAATCGGCCTTCCAGGTGGCCGTTTGTTCGCGCCAGTCGTCCGTCCCGACCGTCTTGACCCCGTCGGCGGCGAGTCGATCACGGAACTGTTCCGCGAATGAGGTGGCGTCACTGACGATGCCGACCTCAACCGGGACGCTTTTGCCGATTTCGTTCGAGTCGATATCCGCGTGAATCACCTTCGTTGGTGGGACGTTGTACACCGCGCCCTTCTCGTATCCCATCGTGTTCCCGTCCGAGAACCGGCAGCCGATCGCGAGGATGACGTCGGTGTCGCGCGTCGCCTGGAGCGAACACTCCCAGCCGGACCGGCCGACCGGGCCAAGACAGAGGTCGTGGTCCTCGGGGAACGCCCCCTTCCCCATGTGGGTGGTCACGAACGGAATCTCGAACGCCTCGACGAGATCTATAAACTCGTTGGTACCGCCGGAGAGCCTGACACCGCCGCCCGCGATCGCGAGCGGCCGATCGGCCTCGGCGAGGACGTCGGCCGCCTTCGAGAGCGACTCCGCTGCCGGCTCTGGACGGGAGTCGGCCCGGGAGTCCGCGGGGTCCGGCACGTTGACCTCGACCTCGGTGTTCTGGACGTCGTAGGGAAGCACGATAGCTGTCGGACCGGGCCGCCCCTCGAGGGCGGTCTTGAACGCCCGATCGAGGAAGTCCACTGCCGTATCGGGCCGGTAGCCGTTCCAGGTCCGCTTCGTCACCTCCTCATACACGTCAAGCAATCCTTCCTGATTGTGGTAATCGAGCGCCTCGAAGGCCAGCTTTCCTTTGTGCTGGGTCGACACGCCGCCGCTGACGACAACGGTTGCGGTTGAGTCGTGTATGAGGTTCGCGACGCCCGGGAGGGCGTTCAACGCGCCGGGTCCCTTCGTGACGACCACTGGTGCGATCTTCCCGGAGACGCGGAAGTAGCCGTCGGCCATGTGCGCGGCCTGAGCTTCGTGTTTCACCTGGATTCCCTCCGCCGAACAGTCGCGAAGGCCGTCGAGGAGAGGCCAGACCGATCCGCCGTGGTACCCGAAGTAGTACTCAACGCCGCGTCGTTCGAAGTACTCGCTCACCTGATCTGCAACTCGCTGTGTCATGAGGACTCGTACGACAATCGCTCTCATACACCATAACTTCGTGGGACTAACCAGCACCGTCGCAGGCCTGGTTCGCCGTCGGCAGGTCCGGATAGACGACTTTTATGTCGCTGACCTTCCTCTATCCTGGTATGTGGTACGATCTCACACAGCCGTTTCACGGCGAGATGCCCCACTCGGCGATGCTCCCCGAACCGGAATTCGAGACGGTGTTCGACGTTAAGAAGGACGGTATCAACGTCCAGTGTTACTGCGCGCCGACCCACGTCGGCACGCACGTTGACGCGCCGTTGCACTTCGATCCAGACGGACGGACGATCGACGAATTACCGATCGAACGATTCCACGGAGAGGGGGTCGTCCTCGACGTGCGACAAGACGAAGCCCGCGAAATCCAGCTCGAGGAGTTGCAAGCCGCCGAGGGCGAGGTTCAGGCGGGCGACACCGTCGTCCTCTACACTGGCTGGTATCACAAGTACGGCGACGACGACTACGATCCCTACCCATGGCTCGCACCCGAGGTCGCCGACTGGCTGCTCGAAAAGGAAGCGGGGATGCTTTGTGTCGACACGGTCAGTCCGGACATCTCCTACTCGATCCGGCCTGACGACTGGGACGAATACCCGATCCACAAACCCCTTCTACAAAACGATGTCCTCATCGCTGAACACCTAACGAACCTCGAACCACTGCTTGGCGAACGGATCGAGATCCGAGCGTATCCATCGAAGATCAGGGGCGGCGATGGTGCCCCAGCGCGAATCGTCGCTCGGCCGATCTGACACCCGATTGAGCTGGCTCCCTAACCGACCTGACGCCGCCCAGGTGTACGGCGGAAGGCACGCCTCGTCCGCAGGAAACGAGAACGGCAGACAACCAGTGAAGATGGATCACTCGACGACCCGTAGATTCGGTCCGTTGACCGGCACAATTCTTATAGCCGTCTGACCGAATTGCCACCGCATGGACCGGATCACCGGTCTGGATCACGTCGGTATCGCTGTCCGTGATCTGGACGAAGCCGTCGAAACGTTCGGGAAACTCCTTGGTGAGGACGCCGAGTCCCACCGCATCGATCCTGGCTATGAGTACGACGAAGACGGAAATCTCGTCGAGGAGATGCGCTTCGCGTATCTCGAAACCGGAAACGGCGTGCAGATCGAACTCCTGGAACCGGGCGAGGTCGGCTCCGGAGCGATTGGCAGCTACATCCAGAAGTTCGGCGAAGGACTCCATCACATCAGTTTCTGGATCTCACCGAAGAGCGAGTTCGGCGAACTGTTCGCGACCCTCTCTGAACTCGGATTCACGACCGTCGGCGATCGACCCTGGCGATCCGATCCCGAGGCCGATCGCGACAACGTCTACACGTACATCCACCCCAGTTCCGCTCACGGGACGCTCATCGAACTCATCACACCGTTCACATTCGAGGACGGTGAGATGAAAAGCGCTGACACCGCCGAGGAAGCCGACCCCGGTCCCTGGACGGACTCAGACGAGTAGGCGTTCGATCTTCCCCGGGAGGTGCTCCCGAATCAATGCTTCCGGTAAGTACTTCTGGACTTCTTTCCGCTCTCGGTGTGTTCGATCTCGTCGACAAACTCGTACGATCGAGGCCGCTTGTAGGCCGCGAGATCGGCCTCGTCCCGGCAGAAGGCGTCAAGTTCGTCCGCGGTCACGTCGCCGTCCGGGTCAACGAAGGCCGCGACGCGTTCCCCACTCGTCGTCACGTTCGCCGACGACGACCGCTTCGTAGACGGCTCGGTGCCTCTCAAGAATCTCTTCGACCTCCGCCGGTGCGATCAGTTCGCCGCCGCTGATGATGACGTCGTCGACACGGCCAGTGATCTTCAGGTAGCCGTCATCGTTCACGAAGCCCAGGTCGTTCGTATAGTACCACCCTTCGCGAAACGCCTCGCTCGTGGCAGTGGCGTTCTGGAAGTACTTGTCGAACAGCTGGTCCGACTCGATAATCACCTCACCCTCTTCGCCTCGCGGAACGGTCCGAGAGGGATCAGCTTGACCGTCAACGTCAAGGTCAATGACGCGAATCCGCGTACCGAGGGTGGGCTTGCCAACCGTCCCGGCCTGCTCAGTGAGCGCATCGGAACGGAGGACCGTGATGAATCCGCCCTCCGAGGAGCCGTAGGAATTGATCACATTCGGGGTGAGTTCGGACTGGAACTCTCGTGCCCGATCTTCGAGCATCACTTCCCCGGTGTGGTACCAGCACTCGATCGACGACAGGTCGTACGCGTCGACGTCTCCCTGTTCGATCATTCGCCTGCTCACCGTCGGAATGCCGACTACGTGAGTCACGCCATGGCGATCGATCGTATCGAGCGACAGATCGGGGTCCGCGTACGCCGAGGAGACAACGAGCCCGCGCCGACCGTCAACGACGAACGGAGCGCCGCGTCCAAGCCACCGCCGTGAAAGTACGGGAGTTGGGAGAGAACGACGCTGTCGGGATCGATGTCGAAGGAGATGATCGCCGCGAGCGTCCGCTCCCGGGCCGACGAGACCGTGTGTACGACCCCCTTCGGGCGGCCGGTCGTCCCGCTGGTGTAAATGAGGTACGTCGGCTCGTCGGGCCCCTGATCGATCGGCGGCGGCCGCTCGGTCGATCCCGATTCCAGGACCGTCTCGTAGGATTCCGCCTCGCCGGAGCCACCTACCCTGATCGGCGCCCTCTCACGAATCGAGTCGTTTGCGGCAGGCTCTACGGTGTCGGCGAACGCCGCGTCGTAGATTACGGCTGCAACGTTGGCGTCGTCGAGGATAGTTTGGACCTCTCCAGCGGAGAGACGATAGTTGATCGGAACTGCGACGAGACCGAGTTTGTGACAGGCGTACATCGTCACCAGGAACTCGACGGTGTTGTGTAGTGCCATCGCGACGCGATCACTCGGCCGCAGTCCTCGTTCTCGGAGGCCATTCGCCAACCGGTTGACCTGCTCGTCGAACTCACCATAGCTCAGCGTTTCGTCGGCGTCGACCGATCGGATCGCTGTCTCATCGGTCCGCAGGTCCGCATTCTCCTCGAGGAACGCGCGCTGTGGTAACACCATTACTGGAAAAAGGTGCGTAGATTACTAAACTGTGGGGGTAGCGTCGGTCTGCATATGTCGATCGTTCGACGCGCAAAACGACGCACAGGCCGCAATTGTACGGCAGCCTCCGGAACTATACACAGTGAGCCTCGACGGTGAACCGCGACACTATGTATCTTCCCGCACGAACGACTAAGAACGTTCGTTGACAACGTCGGAGTATGACGCGCGAACAGCTGTATCTTGAGGACATCGAGATCGGCTCGGTCTGGAACGGGCCGTCACAAACGATCTCCGAATCCCACTTCCGGGACTTTGCCGGATTGACGGGTGATTTCAACCCAATCCACATAGACGAAGAGTACGCAAGCGAGACGCAGTTCGGACGTCGGGTGGCCCACGGAATGCTGATCACTTCGCTTACCGTCGTCGGAGCGACCGATCTCTCCCCGCATCTGCACGAGTCGATGATCGCCTTCCTAAGTCAGAAGTCGACGTTTCATGAGCCAGTGTTCATCGGCGATACTGTCTTCCCGCAGTTGACAGTCACGAACGTCGAACCCAAGGCGGGGACGGGAATCGTCACTCTGAAATCGGAAGTGCACAACCAGGACGACGATCTCATCTTAGACGGAGAGTTGCGATTGCTTGTCGAGTCACGTTCCGGTCGGTAACCTGCCGGCATTACTCGACTTTTGGTCGTAAGATCTGGACCGAACAGCAGGTTTAATATAGTGGTAGAGGTGTTAGCATACCATGCTAGGAGTGAAAAGCCCATGATCAGTGTTATCGCAAACTGGCTACTGCTGAGTGCACTGTACGCGCTTATCGCAATCGGGTTCACGATGATCTTCGGCGTTGGGAATGCGATCAACCTGTTTCACGGTGCCTCAATCACGATCGGCGCGTACGCCGCACACTACTCGTACGCGTCGGGGGTACCGGTAGCAGTAGCATTATTGATCGGGCTGGCCGTTCCAGGGGTCGTAAACGCTGCATTATACCTCGGGATGATCAGACCGATTCAGAAGAAACCGATCGTAATCATGGTGATGACACTCATTCTCGCGGTCGTCGTCGAGCACATCGTTTTGATCTCGATCGGAAGTTCACCACGAGTCGTACCTGCGCTGATCCCCGGAACGACGGAGATTCTGGGTGCGAGAGTCCAGATCAACCGGATCATCGTATTCGTCCTCTCCTGGGTTATCATCGGCGGGTTAATGGTGTTCATCAAGTATACTGCTCGGGAGGGCGATCACTGCCACGAGCATGGACACGAAGGGTGCCGCCGTCGTGGGGATAAACAGCGGGCGGATGTTCCTCTCTGTTTGGATTCTCGCAGGCGTTCTTGCGGGTGTTGCGGGGGTGTTCCTCGCTTCGTTCCAGACGGCGACCTACAACATGGGACTTACGCCACTGATTCTCGCGTTCGCCATCGTCGTCATCGGTGGTCTCGGATCGATCAAGGGCAGCATTATTGGCGCATACCTAATTGGTGGAGTTGAGACAGCGATGGTCTCCTTCGTCAGCCCGCGGCTCAACGGATTGGGAGGGATGGTCATCCTCGTTCTTGTGATCATGTTCAAACCGAAGGGAATGTTCGGGCGTGAACTCATCATGGAGGAAGAATAATGAGCGACACAGCGAGGACGTCAAGTATGATGCACCGACTTTCAGAATTTCCCTTGCCGCTCCGGCGAAAGATCGGCGTGGTACTGTTCGTAGTAATCGGACTACTGCCGTTCGTCTTCGATACGATCACGGTGTTACGAATGACCGGTGCCCTGTATCTCGCCACGTTCGCGATGACCTGGGACTTCCAGTCCGGTTACACCGGAGAGATCAGTTTCGGCCATGCGTTCTTCTTCGCGGTCGGGGGATACACGTCGGGAATTATGAACCTTCACTACGGGCTCGATCCGGTACTGGCGATTCCAATCGGAATGGTGGCCGCGACTCTCGGCGGCCTGCTACTCGGCATCCCGACACTGCGGGTTCATGGACCGTACCTCTCGCTCGTGACGATGGCAGCACCGCTAATCTTGCTGCAGGTATTCATCTACTTCAGCGACTTCACCGGCGGCGAAGTCGGTCTCACCGGTACAGAAAACATCACGTCTGAGCCGATGGTCAACTACTACATCGCGTTCGCCCTGTTCGCCGCCATGTTCGCGCTGTTTTACGCGATCACCCGTTCCGATACTGGGGAAATCCTCACCGCGATTCGCGAAGACGAGGACGCGGTCGTCGCCGCGGGTATCAACCCAGCGAAGTACAAAATCTACTCGTTCGTGCTCTCCGGGACGGTAGGCGGTCTCGCCGGAGCGCTGTTGGTACACAGCAACGTCGGATCCGCAACGCCGGGTCAGTTACTGGAGCTGTCGGTTAACATCAACATCATCACAGCCACGGTCATCGGCGGCATGGGAACAATCATCGGTGCCGCTGGCGGCGGCATCTTCTTCTTCATGCTTCGCGAACAACTCGCGAACGTGGGGACGACGATCCCGACGACCGACGTCGCGATCTCTCACATTGATCTTGTCCTCTTCTACTCGATGGCCGTACTAATCATGTTCTACCAGCCGCAAGGGTTCATTCCATGGTTGATCGAACGCGGACGGAAACTCATCGGAGCAGACGAAGAGAGCGTGTCGGACGAGAACGATTCGCCGCTGCGCCAGTCCATGGACAAGTTGCGTAACGGATTCCAGGATGCGTTCAACAGAGGTGGTGAGAAATGAAATCAGACACGTCTCAAACCAAATCAGCAGTCGATTCCGAGAGCTACTCGTCCGAGGACGGGCTGCTCGTGTTGCAGAACCTCACCAAACGGTTCGGCGGGCTCGTCGCAGTCAGCGACCTCTCGTTCCACGTCGAAGAGGGTGAAATCCTCGGCTTCATCGGTCCCAACGGAGCCGGGAAGTCAACGACGTTCAACTGCGTGACGAAGATGTTCCCGGCCACGGAGGGAACCGTCTGGTACGACGGCGAGAACATCACCGACCTGCCAGCCCACGAGATCGTTAATCGGGGGATCAGCCGCACCTTCCAGTCGTTTCGACCGCTCAACGATCGGACCGTTCTGGAGAACGTGATGCTGCCGCTGTCGACGGACAAGCTGTTCACGGTCTCCGGGCTGTTAGGCCAGACGCAAGACCGAGCGATCGAACTCTGTGAGCGGGTCGGACTCAACGACCGTATCGACCAGGAGCCCAGCGAATTGCCCCACGCCGAGATGATCCGCCTCGAACTGGCGCGGGCGTTGGCGAACGATCCGGATCTGATTCTGATCGACGAACCCTTCGCAGGGTTGACCAGTACGGAGGTCGCAGAGCTCTCTCACTGTTTTCGGAACTCCGGGACGAAGGATACACTCTCGTCGTCATCGACCACAACATGCGGGGGCTACTCACGTTGGTCGATCGGGTGATCGTCATTCGATTCGGGGCGAAGATCGCAGAAGGAACGCCTGAAGAGATCAGAGAGAACGAAGAAGTCCAGAACGCGTACCTCGGATCGCAGGGATAATCCGGTCGCTGATTTTCCTCTCGCTTCCAGCGGAGAGTTTTATACCGTCAAGGAGAAAGCACCGTACATCAATGACTGATACGACTGTGAGTACACCCGGACAGGAGACGCGCCGTCTCGCAGCTTTTTGTTCCTCGCTCGACGGGGACGAGATCCCTGAATCGGTCCGAACGGAGATCAAAACGGCAATCGTGGATACGATCGGTGCCTGCGTAGCGGGCGTCGACACGCCCGAAAGCGAGCGCATGCGAGCGTACGTCCGGACGGCCAGCCCAGACGGTGGAGCGGCGATTCTGGGGACGAACGAGCGGGTGACGCCCGAGTTCGCGGCGCTCGCGAACGGAACGGCCGCGCACGCACTCGAAGTCGACGACGGCCACCGGGGGGCCTCAGCCCACCCCGGCACCGCCGTCCTGCCGGCCGCTCTCGCAGTATTACCGATCGCTGGACAGGTTACGGGCGACGACCTCGCAGCCGCCGTCGTCGCGGGATACGAGGCGATGCTCAAAACGGGGATGGCAGTACAGCCGTCCCACCGGGAGCGACACTTCCACGCGACAGCGACGCTCGGTTGTTTCGGGGCCGCCGCGGCCGCCGGCCGTTTGCTCGAACTCGACCGACGGGATTTCGCGTACGCGCTCGGACTGGCAGGAACCCAGGCCGGCGGTCTCTTCGAGTTTCTCACCGACGGTTCGATGGCCAAGCGGTTCCATCCAGGACGGGCCGCCATGGCGGGAATCACCGCAGCGAGGCTCGCAACGGAAGGCTTCGACGGGCCGGAGACGATCCTCGAAGGGGAGGACGGCTTCGCGGCCGCGTTCGCCGACGAATACGACCCGGCGCCGCTGGCAACCCTCGGAGACCCCTTCGAGATCACCCGCACATACCAGAAACCGTATCCATGCTGTCGACATCTTCACGCAGCGATCGACGCCTGCCTCGCGATCCGAGATGCCGGCTTAGAGCCGTGGGCGATTGAGCGCGTCGAAGTCGGCACGTACGCAATTGCGGCGCGCCACGACAAAGCTGCCGTCGAGACAATACTCGATGCCCAAATGAGCATGCCTCACGCAGTCACGACGGCCCTGTTCACCGGTACCGACGACCGATCGGCGTTCTCCGATCCTGACGTCGACGCCGATCTCGCCTCGTTGCGAGACCGAATCGTGGTGACGGCAGACCCTGAGATGGATGCACGGTACCCGGAGACGCGTGCCACCTGCGTCGTCGTCGAGACGGCCGACGGCGATCGGTTCGAGGAAGCGGTCGACTACCCGCTCGGATCGCCGGAGAATCCCCTGTCGGCGGAGCGTTTGGAGTCGAAATTCCACGACCTGACCGAATCGCGACTGTCCGAAGAGAAACGCCAACGGTTACTCGAGACCGTGACCGATCTCTCGACACTCGATGACGCGCAGACGATCGTAGACGCGGTACAACCGTAAGAAGGTGGACGCAATTCGATCGATTACTCCGATTCGAGGATTTTCGCGAGTACCGGCTCCAGATACTCCTTGAAGGCGTCGGGATTCTCGACGGGTGGAAAGTGCCCCATCTCGTCCATGATTTCGAGGAGGCGCCGTCTATCTGTTCGGCGACGCGCTCGGTGTCTTCCGGCCGGCCAGAGAAGTCGTACTCGCCCGTGAGGAAGTAGACGTCGCACTCGTCAGTGTCGATTTGATCGAGACGGTCACGAGCATCCCAGTCGCGAGTGTAGAAGTAGATGTCGCCGGCATAGACGCCGTGACCCGCCTGACTGTAGATCCACCAGGCCTCGCGCTTACAGGCTTCGGGGTTCTGGGGCGCCTGGAGTCCGTAGATCCATTCGGGTCGAAACACTTCCTGGTTTACCTGAGGGTGGTCGAGGAAGTCGACCACGTTGTCAAGGTAGCCAGTCTCGCTCGCGGGGACGTATTCCGTCGTCTCGAGACCGATGATCGCGCGGACCCGATCGTCGTGATTGATGGCCAGTTCAAGGACGATCTCGCCGCCCATCGAACAGCCCATAACGACCGGATCGGCCAGGTCGAGCGTCTCGACGAATTCCATGATGAAGCCAGCGTAGAACTCGGTCGTCAGCTGGTAGGTCGACTCCCACCAGCGCTTGTCCGTCGGTGGATAGGAGCGGCCGTGCCACGGCATGTCGAACGCATAGACAGTGAAGTCCTCGAGGATGTCGTCGTCGTTGAGCAGGTGTCGGTACTGCCGCGAATCGGCACCAGCTGTGTGGAGACAAACGAGCGGAACATCGCCGTCTCCGGCGACTTCGTAGTACGTTCGGAACTCGGAATCAGCGTGATTGATCCAGACGTAGCGCCCGGCGACCTCTTCGTGCTCGCCGTGCTCGAAGTTGTCGGTGTTCATCGGCTCACCTCCGCGAAGGCGGTTACCATCCGCTTGAGCGGCCGCCAGTGCTGAATGGCACGTTTCAGATCGCCCTCGATCTCGAGGTCGTACTGGAGCCAGACGCTCCGTAGATCGTTGTAGAACGGCGGTGGCGACTCCGACAGCAAGTTTTCCCACGTGTCGACGGGTGCACGAACCGCGAAGTCCCAGCCGACAAACATCGGTTCGGTGTGGACCGCGTCGATCTCCCCGTCGCTTAATTCAACGACGTAGCCGTCGTCGCCAAACTCGAACAGCACCGTCGCGTCAAAGTGTACGCTCGTTCGATCGAACTGAGCGTCGTTGGCAAGCCAGTCTACTGCCGCTTCGAACCACTCTTCGCTCGGGAATGTCGACATACAGAGTAAGCGCACGGTGTAACGGCATAATGATTGTGGTTCTGTAGCACGGCCGACGTCGGCAACGTGAGCGGAGTACGACGGTGAATCAGATCCTGATTCGAAAGCGAGTGCTGCCAATCCACGCCTCCGAGCGAATACATCGACAGAACGGACCAGACGTTTATATCACTGTATCCGTAATACGGTAATTGAGCGCATGTACACCGTACACCCCATCAAGTCCGGGGTCATCGAATCGCCTATCACGAAAGGCGGACTGACGTACCTCCACGACGACGAGCCGCCCGTTCCCATTCCGGTGATTACGTTCCTGATCACGGCGGACGATCCGGACGACGACACGGTGATATTCGTCGATACCGGCGTTGAGCAACACGAGCCGGGTGAGACCATTGCCGGAGGGCGGACAATCAGGAACGGCGGTCGCGAACCGATCGTGGACGGTCTCGCCAAACGCGGCCTCAACCCGGCGACGTTGACTACGTCGTCCTCACCCACCTCCACTACGATCACGCCTCGAACAACGACCTGTTTCCGG